>UQML01000004.1 GCA_900542265.1 uncultured Eggerthella sp.
TACGAGCTTGCCTCTTGTCTCGTGGGCTCGGAGATGTGTATAAGAGACAGCCTGCTATATCCCCCCATAAATAATTCGAGCCCGACATAATGTCGGGCTCGATAACACAAACATATGATGTGCAAGCAGCGCAATTGCGCTTCTTGGCGCTTGCGTCTCTGTCTCTCTGAGTAGTTTAGCGCTTGCTGAACTGAGGACGCTTGCGAGCTTTTTTGAGGCCGTACTTTTTACGCTCAACCATACGAGAATCACGAGTGAGGTAACCAGCACGCTTGAGTTCTGCGCGGTAGTCGCCAGCCTCAAGAAGAGCACGAGCGATACCTAAGCGCAAAGCGCCAGCTTGACCAGAAACTCCGCCACCATCACAACGAGCAATAACATCAAAATGCTCTTTTGTGTCAGTTACAACAAAAGGAGTTGTTGCATAGTCAACGAGTGCCTGACGACCGAAATACTCGACGCCTTCACGACCGTTAACGGTAACTTTGCCAGAACCAGGAACAATGCGCACGCGTGCGATTGCATTCTTGCGACGGCCAGTGCCGTAATATACTGCTTCGCCTGCCATTAGTTGTCTCCTAACTTGATCTCACGAGGCTTCTGAGCCATATGTGGATGCTCAGGACCAGCATAAACCTTAAGCTTCTTGCCCATTGCACGACCAAGCGTGTTCTTGGGGAGCATGCCCTTTACAGCGTGCTCAATTACACGCTCAGGATGCTTTTCCATAGCTTCAGTGAAAGTTTCACACTTCAGTCCACCAGGATAACCAGTGTGACGATAGTATTCTTTCTCCAATGCCTTAACACCGGTTACTCGAATCTTGTCAGCGTTGATGATGATGACAAAGTCACCCGTATCAACATGTGGGGTGTACTGAGGCTTATGCTTACCCTTTAACAACTGGGCAGCCTTAGATGCAACACGACCCAAAACCTGATCTTCTGCATCAATGATGAGCCATTCGCGCTCAACTTGGCCTGGTTTGGCGTAATACGTCTTCACGGTATTATTCCTCCAATAAGTAACAAAATGTCGTTTTCAAAAGTTGCTTGTACATTCAAAAGGCGGGATCCTACTCCGCTCGCTTTTTCGCTCAAGCTGCAAACAGCCGTCTGCACTTCATGGTCTGGACTTCCTTGAAGCGCGCAATTGCCGCTCCACCTTGCGCATCACAAAAGTTTTGAATGCTCTCAAGCCGCACGGGGCTTTTGAAAGGCGAACTTTTTCATTTAAGCGCAAAAATCCACTCACGACAAGTAAATCGGCTTTAATTTGCAGAAAAAATTGACGTGAGTGGACACTTGGTCTTGTTTTTACTAGTGAACTTAGTCAGTGAGCTTAATCTTGCTTTACTACAAGTACATCGCAGCGAACATTGCGGATAAGATAGGTCGAAACACTTCCTACAAAAACATAGGTGATATTTGAAAGACCCCGTTCGCCACAGATGACAAGATCAGGCTCAAAAACATCAATATATTCCTTTTGCAAAGTCTCCTGAATTTGTCCGGTCTTAACCACAATATCAACGGATGGAATGCGATCATCTGCTTCAGCTGCAGCAAACACATCGGCAAGTTCTTTTTTAATGCGATCACGGGCAGCATCTGTAACAGAAGCAACACCCTCACCGGCAAGTAAATCAGGCACTGAGTCAATAACATACCCAAAAAGAAGTTCAGCGCGGTTATCGCTAGCCATGCGGACTGCCTTCCACGCAACTTCCTCTTGCGTCTTAGCGCCATCAAGCGCGGCAAATATTTTATGATACTCGTGATGCGACATTGTGCTCACGCCCCCTCTGTCTTCTCTTTTGCCTCCTGCTTAATATTTTATACGCTCACAAAGTGCACCACAATTACAAGATCACAACAGAGTGCAACTCTACAACGCACAATTTGAAGCAAAATAACGTTTGGAGGCCAAACAACGTATAATGCTAACAATACATATACTAGCAACACATACTGTTAGCAGCGCATAATAGTAAAGTGGTACGAGGGGAGAATATGAAAGTTTTTAATCCAGAGCATCGCGATGTCGTTATTGATCTTATTAACCGCGCGCCATTTTTAACGCGTGTTGGTGTTCATGTGGTTGAGCTTGAACAAGGTGTATTCAAGTCTCGCTGCGAAGTGACCTATGACATGCTTAATTCGTTTGGTGGCATCCATGGAGGTGCCTATGCCGCCATTATGGATAGTGCATGCTACTACTGTGCTTATGCTGATGTGCCCGAAAACAAAGGCTTTATCACTATCGACTTACAAACCAATTATTTGCGTTCAGCCCGTGTTGGCGATGTGGTTAATTGCGAATCACATGTCATCAAGTTGGGCGGGACTATCATCCTAACGGAGGCAATCTGCACTGACGATGAGGGAAGGCTATTAGCCCAAGCGACCTCCAAGCTTTATGCAAGCGACACCATTCAACCTATTTCGGCTGCTATGGATCTCTTGAGTCCTGGAAAAACCATGCCGCCAAAATATATTGAGATTGACGACTAACTCGCAAAAAAATCAGGGTTATAGGACTTTGACAAAAATCAGGCGCTCGAGTTATCTGCACTGAGCGCCTTTTTTAATCATTCTTTTTTAGTCGTACACTTTCTTGCCGTGCACAAGCGTCTAACTAAAACTTGCGGAAACGAGCATAGCGTTGATCGCGCAGCTCTTCTCCTGACATATCTTGGAATTCCTCTAATGAAGATATGATGTAGGCACCCACCATTGCGGCAGCCTGTTCAGGGTTTTCATGAGCAGGCCCATCGCCCTCTAAAAGTACCGCTTCAATAAGACCAAGCTCTTTTGCCTCTTGTGCACTCATCTTCATAACGGCTGCGGCCTCTGCAGCGCGAGATCGATCTTTCCAAAGAATAGACGCAAATCCTTCCGGCGACAAAACCGAGTACACCGCATGTTCCTGCATGGCAACCTTATTGGAAACCGCAAGCGCAAGCGCGCCTCCTGATCCACCCTCGCCAAGCACCGCAGAAATAATAGGCACTTTAAGACCCGCCATTGCGACCAAGTTATCTGCAATCGCATTACCTACGCCACGTTCTTCAGCCTCTTTACCGCAGAACGCGCCTTGCGTATCAACAAGACACACAATGGGGCGATTAAATTTTTCTGCCTGACGCATCAAGCGCAAACTCTTGCGATACCCTTCTGGCTGAGGACAGCCAAAATTACGGGCGATGCGGTCTTT
This sequence comes from uncultured Eggerthella sp., assembly GCA_900542265.1. Lineage (GTDB taxonomy): Bacteria > Actinomycetota > Coriobacteriia > Coriobacteriales > Eggerthellaceae > Anaerotardibacter. The sequence goes on from UQML01000004.1 coordinate 3,217, forward strand.
GAGATCAGCACCTTTTTCCTGCGCAATGACCGTAACTGAGCGACCGTTAATGCGGCCTATGCCGCCAATAATAGCAGCATCATCAGCAAAAGCGCGATCGCCATGTAATTCAAAGAAATCCTCAACAATAATCTCGATATAGACCTGAGAGGTAGGACGATGAATATTGCGTGCAAGCTGCACAGACTCCCACGCAGAATTTAATGCCGCCCCTTCAAAATCATCCGTAGCAGGAAGAACACTGGGAGCATCGGCAACGCCTTGGCGCTTCAAAACACGCAACAACTTTTTGTCTGATACATTCTCTGATTTGCCCCACCCAAATAAGCCTTTCATAAAAGCAGGCATGGTAAAACCAAAAATCTCATCACCTGAAGTATTCGAAACCGTATCAGACACTTCCACTTCACGCGCATCGATAGCTGGCTCATAGCTTTCTTCAAGCGTTGTCGTCATAGTAGCCACATCAACATGACGCGCCGAAATAAAAGGGGTCACATGCAATGCAATAATGTTGATAAGCGTATCGCGAAGTTTCGAACGTTTCACGATAGCATCAATCAAACCATGCTCAAGCGCAAACTCTGCTGTCTGAAAATCATCAGGCAGGGTTTGCTTAATGGTATCTTGGATAACACGACGCCCCGCAAAACCAATCATAGCATGCGGCTCTGAGATAATAATGTCGCCTTCCATAGCAAAGGAAGCAGTTACACCACCGGTAGTCGGATCAGTAATAATAGAAATATAAAGCAGGCCTGCTCGACTGTGAGCCTCAATAGCCGCAGATGTTTTTGCCATCTGCATTAAAGAGGTCAGCCCCTCTTGCATACGCGCACCACCTGAAGCGCTAAAAATCAAAAGCGGCAATTTCTCCTGAGTAGCGCGCTCAATAGTGCGCGTGATTTTCTCGCCGACCACGGTACCCATCGACCCCATCATAAAGGTTGACTCCATCACGCAAAGAGCAACTTCATAGCCGCCAATACGCGCTTTGCCGCAACGCACCGCTTCTTCGAGACCACTGCGTGCTTTTTGGGTAGCAATCATCTCATCGTAATGAGGAAATTTGAGCGGATCACGCTCAGGAAGCACTGCATCCCATTCTTCAAAGGAGTCCTTATCAAAATGAAGAGCAATACGCTCGTCAGAGTTAAGACGATAAAGTTCATGACAGGTAGGACACACGCCAAATTGAGCAATAACAGCATCATGATCATGCTTAAGCTTACACTTAGGACAACTCGCCCACGCGATAGGCTTGGCGGGATTTGCATGATGCTCAGGTTCATGTAGAATCCAGTTCATATGCTCTCTATCAGCATCGAGCGCCGTCAACACAAGCGCCCCTTCAAGTTCAGCCTGCTCAAGGAGCGTTTCTGACGGCCAGACATCTGGAGTTACCCACAAAACAAGACGCGCACCAGAGCGTTTAATAGCATCAAGAATTGCATAGTCATTGGAAAAGAGGCGTGCGTCAAATTTAGATGCCAAGCTTACTACCTCAGCATCTCCCGAACAGGAAAAGGCTCGCTTTTTGTCCTCGGTACCGGTCACCTTTAGATTAGTAATACCCGCTTTTGCAGCCGCTTTGACTGCAGCCTTCATAGGGTTGCCATATCCTACGACAAGGACAGGATCAGGCATATCAGCCGCGGCACTCATTAAGGAGTAAACCACTTGTGCTGATGTACCTGCTGACGAGAGAGGTGTTGCTGAAATCGCTGCCATGAAACATTCCTTACTTAAGCTTTTGCAATCACATAGCTTTGCAGAGCACTTGCGCATACGGTATCCCCTTTGCGCGCAACAACTTCTGCTTTGCAGAACCGCTTTGATTTCTTGGTGATGATAACATCAAGCGTGACCGTATCACCAGGAAGTATAGTCTCCCTAAACTTTGCCTTATCAATGCCGGCTAAATAACCAATTGAGCCCTGAAGAACCCCATCGGCCATCAAACAACAACATGCCGCTTGAGCAAGCGCTTCCATAATGATGACACCAGGAAGTACCGGATGTCCGGGGAAATGCCCCGCAAAAAGCGGCAGGTTAGGGTCAACGTCAAGCTCGGCAATGATAGACTCACCTGGCGTGCAGGAAATAATTCTGCTTACCCATACAAACGGATCGCGATGGGGCAACAATTCAAGGACGCCTTCTTGTTCACAGGGAAACGTTGGCATAGTGCACTCCTATTCTTGGATATCTTCTACGTAGGGCGAAAACGCTAAGCAACCATTATGTCCGCCAAACCCAAGTGAGGTAGAAAGCGCAACCTTTTGTGGATAGTCGGTTAGCGCTTCTGTCAAGACGCGGACTTTGCATTCCGGATCAGGCTCAGCAAATCCCACCGTTGGAGGCACAACACCTTCAGATACGCAATATGCAGTAACAAGAGCCTCGACTGCACCAGCACCACCAAGCATATGACCTACGGAACCCTTGACAGACACAACAGGCACTTCAGGAGCATCTGTCCCCATCAAGGCTGCCAGAGCCTCAGATTCCGTCTTGTCGTTAATGTGAGTTGCTGTGCCATGAGCATTCAAATGACCCAAATCAGCCGGCTCAAATCCACCTTCCGCAAGAGCTTGTTGCATTGCACGCAAAATACCCGCTCCACCCGGTTCTGGTGAGGTGATGTGATACCCATCGCCTGTGGAACCATAACCGGTAACCTCAGCAATAATATGAGCACCGCGTGCCTGGGCGTGCTCAAGAGACTCAAGCACAACCGCCGCTCCCCCTTCACCGGGAACAAAGCCGTTGCGACGGATATCAAACGGCATAGATGCCGCATCAACATCGTGCGATTTGCTTGTCGCACCGAGATTGCCAAAGCCAGCAATTGCAACCCCACAGACAGACTCTTCCGATCCACCAGCAAGCGCACAATCAGCATAGCCAAAACGGATCATGCGATACGCCTCGCCAATGCTTTGTGTGCCTGTCGCACATGCCGTACTAACATCAATGCACTCACCACGCAGACCATAGCGAATGGCAAGTTCACCAGCTGCCGCATTAGGCATCATAGACGGAATAAAAAGCGGACTTACGCGTTTGGGGCCTTTCTCATGAAGCTTAACTGCCTCATCGGAAAAGATTTTCATACCTCCAATACCTGTGCCAAACACCACCGCAAAGCGGTCAAGATCTTCTTTTTCAAGATCAATGCCTGATTGAGCAAGCGCCTCATCGGCAGAAATAACAGCATACTGAACGTAGGAAGACCAACGGCGCGCCTGCTTTTTGGAAAGACCATGCTCTGTTGCGTCAAAGTCAGGAACCGCACCTACCACATACGTGCCAAACTGCTCTGCCATCTCTTCAGGAAGCAGCGACAAATTATTCTTGCCCTGCATGAGAGACTCAATCAGCACATCCGCACCAACACCTGCCGGCGTTACCGCACCCATGCCCGTGAGCACCACGCGATGCAGCGGTTGCACGGTCGAACGTTTCTTTGCTGCAGCCGCTATCGCTTGTGCTGTTTTTTTATCAATACCTGAGCAGGTCTGTTCGGATTGTATAGCCATATATCTCTACCTTTCTTACGTACGCGCCATCCCTTTAAGCTCATACCCCTAAAGCCTGTAGCTCTAAAGCTCGTGATTCTGAGACTCGTGATTCTAAAGCCTGTAATTTAAGTATGCGTTTCAAGCTGGAATACTTACAGCGACATACCTCCATCAACACTAATCACTTGCCCGGTAATATAGGAAGCTTCAGGACGCGCAAAAAACGCAACTGCCTCTGCAACATCTTCAGGTTTTCCAAGGCGATGGGCGGCAATGCGCTCAACAATTGCCTCCTGCGCCTCGTTTCCCAACACCGCTGTCATGGCAGTCTCAATAAAGCCTGGCGCCACCGCATTAACGGTAATATTTCGACCTGCCAATTCTTTGGCTGCAGCCTTAGTCATACCAATAATGCCAGCCTTTGACGCAGCATAATTAACTTGTCCAGCATTACCAGCAATGCCAACAACTGAAGAAATAGATATAATGCGACCGTAGCGCTGCTTAACCATCAACGGACACACATGGCGCATGCAGTTAAAGGCACCTTTAAGATTGGTGTCGATAACGCTATCAAACTGATCTTCTTTCATGCGCATCAAAAGCCCATCGCGCGTAATACCTGCATTGTTAACCAGCACGTCAATGCGGCCAAAGCGCTCTTTTATCGCACTAACCATAGCTTTCACTTCTGCAAAGTCCGCCACACTAGCTTGGACAACAAGTGTCTCAACGCCGCTCTCTTCAAGCTCTTGAGCAAGCTCATGTGCTGCAATCTCACTTGCATCCGATGAATAGTTAATAACCACATTCATCCCTGCGTGTGCCATCGCGCGAGCAATAGCCGCACCAATACCGCGGCTTGCTCCGGTCACCAGTGCAACAGGAGACGATGATGTTGCTGTTTTTTCTGCCATTATCGCTCTTTTCTTTTTATCTCGAGACACTAGACTCTCAACCTTTAAATCCTAAGTCCTGTGGCGCTTATGCACACGCCTCTTCAACAAACGCATCGAATTGTTCTCGTGTTCCAACAGGCTTGCGGGTCATACTTTTATCAATACGACGCACCAAATTAGCAAGCACACCACCAAAACCAACTTCCACAAACTCGGTTTGCCCTTGGTCTATAAGCTTTTGAATACTTTGCTCAAATTGCACGCCTTGCTGTACTTGTTTTTTAAGGCGATGGGCCGCTTCTGTACTGGTAAATTCTTGTACATCCGTATTACAGATCACGGGAGCAGAAGGTTCATTAAAGGTAAGGGTTTGACAAACATCCCAAACCGCCTCTCCTGCCTGCGCCATCAAAGGTGAATGAAATCCTCCTGCAGTCGCTAAGCGCACAGCTTTTTTGCCCCGCTCTTTCCAGGCAGCCTCCGCGCGTTCAAGAGCAGCAACCTCACCTGAAACCACAATCTGACCCGGAGCATTGAAATTTGCCGGAACTAAAATTTCATCATGAGCAACCTCATCGCAAAGCGCCTGTACTGACTCGTGATCTGCTCCCATCAACGCCGCCATAGCACCAGGATGCTCTTTACAGGCAACGTCCATTGCCTCGCAACGTACGCGCAGTAATTCCACACCCTCTTCAAGACTCAATACATCAGCTAGCACGAGCGCAGAAATCTGGCCAAGCGAAAAACCAACATATGCATCAGGCTGCAAACCACGCGCCTGGAGCGCGCGGCCAATACCAACACTGGTAGCAAAGGTGAGTGCTTGAGCAGGAATTGCCCGATTGATCTCATCAGCTTTTCCGTTTTGTGCAAGTGCTATCAAATCAAGAGACAAGCCCTCTGAAACCGCTTCAAACACGGATCGCACTTCATCAATATCAAGAAGATCAACAGCCATCCCCGGCTTTTGAGCACCTTGACCTGAACACATCCATACCGTCATTGCCAGCACTGCCCTTTCTTATCTATCGCAACCGCTCCACGTATCACGCGTTTAATTGTGCTCATTCCATGTACGCAGCGCATTGCGTGATGCCATCTCTTGCAAACTACACCCTGCCCACGCCTGCGCTTGAGCCAACAGTGAGTCCACAATTTCTTGACATGATTCACGCTTGGTCACAAGACATGCTGATTGTCCTGCCATGAGAGACCCATTCTTAACATCCCCCTGTACCGCTTTGCGCAAAGAACCAGCCATCAACTGTTCAAGCTCATCAAAAGACGTTGTTGAGTCATCCTCGAGCTTGCGTACCTGACGCGCAAATGCGTTTTTAAGACCACGAACCGGATGCCCGTTGCTACGACCCGTCACAATAGTGTCAGAATCTTTTGCTTCAACAACTTTCTCTTTATATGCCTCATCAATAGTGCACTCATCGGCAGCTAAAAAGCGTGTTCCTACTTGTACACCCTCAGCGCCTAAGGTAAATGCCGCTGCCATCCCGCGGCCATCAGCAATGCCACCGGCGCAAATGACCGGAATTGAAACAGCGTCACATACTGCAGGAGTAAGAACCATGGTGGTAAGCTCACCAATATGACCACCTGCTTCACAGCCTTCTGCAACAACCGCGTCTGCCCCAGCGCGCTCCATGCGCTTTGCAAGCGCAACGGATGCAACAACAGGCACTACCTTAATACCCGCCTCTTTCCACATTTGAATATAGGGCGTGGGAGAACCAGCGCCTGTAGTAATCACGTCAACACGTAAATCGCGTAAAAGCTCGGCAAGCTGGGGTGCTTCAGGATTCATCAGCATAATATTTGCGCCAATAGGTTTATCTGTTAGAGAACGCGCCAATTCAACCTGCGCACGCACCCACTCAAGAGGAGCAGATCCACATGCAATAATGCCAAGACCGCCTGCTTTTGATACAGCAGCAGCTAAATGACCATCAGCTACCCAAGCCATAGCACCTTGAATAATGGGCTTTTCAATACCAAATAACTCGGTAATACGCGTAGAAATTGGTTGTGATGACGCTGGTGATGACTGTTTTTCTGTTGCCATAGATTTGGCACCTTCCTTTTGAACTATCCTCATGTGTCTGTGATATACGCAAACCCGTTTCGGGCATTACTTCTTTTTCATCTGATCAAAAATGTCAATCGACTATTTTACTCCAACGCTGTCGTGCTCCTACTTAAGTACTGTTCGTTTTCCTTATCCATCCGATCAAAAAATGATTTTACGGTGCCCAAGGCTTTCATAAAAACCCGTTCCTCATCAGGCGTAAGCGTTTCAAGTACATCATCAACAAGCTTTTTGTGAAAACGCTCATGAGCGCGAAAAGCCTTACGTCCACGCACAGTAAGCGACACTAATACTTGACGCCTGTCCTTTTCAGAACGGTAGCGCTCCACAAAGCCTTTTGCTTCAAGCTTGTTGATAGCCGCTGTAAGAGAGGCCACGCGAATATTAAGACGTTTTGCTACAACCTTCATGGGATTCTTCTCGTGAAGACCAATAGCCACCAGGGTATGTAATTCTGCTATGGTAAGTCCTTGCGTTAAGCGCGATGAGATGGACTGCTCCTCAATACGCAACACCGCATTAAATGTATTTGACAACATATCATCAAGGGCGCGCTTGTTGGCAAGCCCTTCTTGAATCCTCTGTTGCTCTTCAGAAGACTGATTCTTTTGTTGTTGAGATGCGTTGTGAGTCATAGGGCTGCATCCATTCTGATGAGATTCGTTTAAAACACGTGTTTGAAAACAGACATCCTAGCGCTGGCAGGGCATAACGCCAATACCAACAGCACCTAAGCCTAAGTGAGTTGCAACAGTTGCGCCACACTCGCAGGTTCCTGCATCTTCATAGGCAACACCTGCCTCATCAAGTGCTTTTTTAAGTTTCTCAACCGCCGCTTCATTGCCGGTATGGCAAAAGCGCACCTGAAGCGTGCCGTATTCTTCTGTCATCTGCTGAATCTCTTCAATATATGCTCTAATAACGCCATTCATACCGCGTGCTTTGCCATGTGCTACAAGCACTCCTTTTTCATTAAAGCTAAAGATTGGTTTGATATTTAAGGCAGTTATTTGCTGCGCCTCTTCTGCAGCCAAGCGTCCTCCTTTAAGGAGGTTGTCAAGCGTGTCGGGCGCAACAATAAAACGCACTTCTTTAATTGCCTGATTAATGCGGGTTGCTGTCTCATCAAGCGACAACCCTTGATCACGCAATTCTTTGGCAAGCTTTGCTAGCAACCCAAGCCCCGCTGATGCGTTATAGGAGTTAATGACGCGCACCTCTCCTTTGGCTTGATCTGCACCAACAACGGCAGACTGATAAGTTCCGGAAAGCACATCGGCAATATGAAGAGACAGCACTCCTTCACTGTCTTCAGGCGCATTAAGCGCAGTAAAGGTTTGTTCAAACATAAGCGGCGTGGGTTGCGATGATTTGGGGAGATTTTCAGCAGCTTGCATGCGCTGGTAAAATTCCGCGTTGGTGAGATCTACCTGATCGACAAAGACCTCCCCATCAACTTCGATGCTCAAGGGAACAACAGTAATATCCCATGAAGCATATTCATCAGAGGTTAGATCAGCCGTAGAATCAACCGTAATAGCAAAACTCATAATATTCTCCCTTGACTATCCATCAGTCTCCACCAGTCATCACGTATTAGCACGCACCTGGTATATTGTTAGATTATCTAATTATTAGTTTACCTAACTATTCATTTCTGTCTAGTCAAAAAAATACGGTCAAGGAGCTTAAACCCCTTGACCGCTGTAATACCCCTCATTGTGATGGAGATATTATTTGTCGCTCGTAAACTCTGCCTTATGCTCTTTTAAGTAGGCGATGATGTCATCGGATTCATACAGCGCATGACCATTAATATCAAGACAGGGAACTTGTAGCTTTCCGCCTAAATTGACGAGATCATTTTCCGCATTAGGCCACTCGGTAATATCCATGGTTGGAAGTGCAATACCTTCCTTATCCATGAAGTCCAAGACCTTTTTGCAAAATGGGCATTCTCTACGAATGTAGAGTGTGTAGGTGTCGTTTTTCATAATGATGCTCCTATCCCCTTGCTACCTTTGTACGTATCCTAGGTTAGAACACCTCATCGCCCACACAACAATAACCAGCCCATCTGTTGCCAAGCTGTGCTTTAGACGCTAGAGAGCTGATTGTTTTTCAGCTATTTCCCATGAGCAGGCTTGGTGGGAATGTAGGCACCAGACTCTTCAAGACGTGCACGTATTTCATCACGTTTACCCAATGCGTCCAGAAAGTCTTGTGCATCTCCTGGGTCCTCATCGACACTTTCATCACCTAGATCCACTTCTGTCGGAACGCGACGATAGAGAATGTCGTACATGATAGGCACAATATAGAGCGTCATGAAGGTTGCATAAAGCAAACCGCCCACAATAACCAGAGCCATGCCGCGCTCCATAGAAGCACCAATTGCAGTACTGAATACAAGTGGCAACATGGCCAAAATAGTAGTGAGTGCCGTCATCATGATAGGACGCATACGCGTTTGTCCCGCCGCCACAAGAGCATCGCGTTTGGAAAGACCACCACGCCGCAGCTGGTTGACATAGTCAACAAAAACAATGCCGTTATTGACAACCGTGCCCATCAAAACTGCAAAGCCCATAAGAGAAAGCATCGAGAGCGGCTCACCCGCAAACCACAGCGCCATAAAACCACCGGTGAAAGCAAGAGGAACCGTCAAAATAATAATGAACGGCGAGAGCAAACTCTGGAATTGAGCCACCATGATCAAATAGATCAAAATGAAGCCCAAAATTAAAAGCAGCATCATATCATTGAGCATCGTATCAATATTTTCAAGCTCGCCGCTGACGTGATACGAATACCCTTCAGGCATCTCATAGGAGTTTAATTTTTCGAGTAATGTGCGTGAGATAAGGGCATTGTTATAACCATCCTCCACCTCAGCAGAGATGGTCATCATTTTTTCTGAATCTTTATGGATGATGGTATTGGCAGCAATACCTTCTTCTAAGGTTGCAAATTCAGAAAGCGCTACTTCATGTGATTCGCCTTGCTGATTTGTAATGGTAATAGTATGTGCCAAAATATTGTCACGAGTAAGCTTGGTGTCATCAGCAACAATATCAACCTGCATGGATGTTCCATCCATGGTAAGTTTGCTTGAAGCAACTGACTCGGTCAACTCAGCCGCCAAATCCTGATAGAGTTGCGCTACCGTATAGCCTTCTTTAGTAAGTTTGTCTTCATCAATGATGAGATGGAGTTCTTTATCTGCATCTTCAAGACCGTTTTCAATTTCGGTATATCCTTCCACTGAAGAAATGATATCCATAATATCAACGCTCATATCCTGGAGCACTTTCTCATCAGGTCCAGAGATGGTGAGAGATAAACCTGATCCTACCATTGACCCCATCGCCTCAGAAGAAGACGCATCGGTAACGAGCTCACAATCGAGATCTTTGGTGCGTTCCGTAAGCTCGTTGGCAATATTTAAAACTTGCTCTTCAGTTGTCACCGAATCATCCACAAGCAGATAGAACATGAACATCTCATAGACCTGTTCTCCGGTGGATTCGGCTGAGGTTGACACCATGGACACCGTAGTTGTGCCATCAATAGCCGCAACTGTTTTAACCCCTTCGATCTCAGTGGCGGTCTTCATAATTTCATCGGCCGTAGCAAACGCCTGCTCCTTTTTAGTGTCTTCAGGAAGAACCACCGTGGCAGAAATGATGTCTCCTGTCATTGAGGGAATCATGGTGATACCGGTATTGATGACACCAAAAATAGCAGCAAACAAAAGCACCGTTGCTAACCCCAGCGGAATTACTTTGTGCTGAAGGAAATAGCCGAGAGATCTGCCATAAGCCCCTTGCAGCTTTGCGAACCATTTGTTCTGACGAGGCACATAATTTCTAAACACAAAGCGGCTGATTGCCGGCACAAGCGTAAGCGCAACGACAAGCGATGCGGTCAAAACGTAGGCAATGGTGAGCGCAAACGGCAACAAAAGCTGGTTAACCATACCGGTTGTGAAGACGATAGGTAAAAACACGCAAATAGTTGTCAGAGTCGACGCAATGACTGCGCCTGTAATTTGCTTTGCACCTTGCACCGCAGCGCGCTGAGGCGCAATGCCACGACCACGCAAACGATAAATGTTTTCAAGCACGATGATCGAGTTGTCAACCAGCATGCCAATCGCAAGCGATATGCCTGAGAGCGACATAATGTTGATAGAGATGTTGGAGAAGTACATAAGCAAAAGCGCCACCAAAACCGAAAACGGAATGGAGAACGCCACAATAAGCGTTGGTTTCCAGTCGCGCAAGAAAAGAGCGAGCACCACAATAGCCAAAAACGCACCGAGCAGAAGTGCTTGCAAAATTGAGTTGATCAGAAGGTCAATATAAGATCCCTGGTCGCTGACCACATCCATGTGAAGACCCGGAAAATCCTCTTGAAGCTGCTGAATCTTTTCGTGACATGCTTTTGAAACATCAGAGGTGCTGGCAGTCGATCCCTTAAAAATAGTAAGCAACACACCATCTTCGTTATTGATCTTCATGTAGGCATCGCCCACATTATCAACAACGGTGATGTCCGCAACATCCGAGAGACGAACCTCGCCCACCCCATCGAGATCTACTAAAAGCAGATTCTTCAACTGATCAAGCGAGGTGATGTTCGTACCCACCTGCAAAAGCCATTGATTATCTTCATCTGCATTACCAATATAGCCAGCAGGCATTGAAAAATCTTGCGCTTTGATCAGATTTGCAAGCGTTGTTTTGTCGACAAGTTTATTGATATTTGCCGATTGGATGGCGCTCTCACGCGCATCTTCATATTGCTTTTGCGCATCATCAAGCTGAGATTTATTTTGCTCAAGCGTCGAAAGAGCGTTTGCTAATTGCGCAGATCCACTACCAAATTGAGCAGAAGCACTAAAGCCACCCGCTTCCGCAGCAGCGAGCTGGTTTTGATAATCCGACAGCTCACCTGTAGCTTTGGTAAGCTGCTCTTGCAATGTCTGGATCTGTGCTTGTACCAAAGGCTTTTGCGCATCAGGGATTTGAACCAATTGTGCTTGTAGCGCTTGAATTTGTGCAGTCAACGCGGTAACTTGCGATGTTGAAGCAGAAATGGCCAAGGTAAGACCCGACACGGCTTGGCCAAGCTGATCAGTCGTTTGTTTTTCTTGATCGGCAAGCGCTTTTTGTTGATCTTTAAGGGCGCTTTCAGCCTGCGCCAATTGCGATTTACCTTCATCAATTGATTTTTTTGCGTCATAGAGTTCGCTGTTGACGCTTGCCAATAGCTTATTGTTGATATCTTCAATCTTTGAATCCGAAAGCTTTACTTCAACGGATTGATTCACATCTCCCGTAAGCGAAGCATCAGCAACGCCATTAATGCGTTCCAATTCCGGCACGAGCGTATCTTGAGCAAAGGAAGATGTCTCATATATATCATGATCATCATAGGAAAGAGCAACATAGAGAGTCGCCATCATATCCATACTGATTTCCATATAGTTGGGCGATGTGGCGGTCTCAGGCAGCATCGCTTCTACCTCATTGACTGCCGACGATACTTTAACCATGGCTGAATCCATGTCGGTGCCATCTTCAAATTCCAAAAAAATCATGGAGTAATTATTGGCGCTTTGTGAAGTTACACTCGAAACACCATTAACAGTAGCAAGCGCGCCCTCTAATACATCCGTTACTTCAGTTTCAACTTTTTCTGCACTTGCTCCTGGCTCAGTCGTAATAACCGCCAAATAAGGAATATCCATTTCAGGCAGCAAGTCTGTTTTCATTTTAGAAAGCGATACGCCACCCAAAATAAGACAGATAATAACGGCAACAACGATAATATAAGGACGTTTTACGCTAAACCGACTGAGCATGCTTATAATCCTTTGATTGAACGGGTGATTATTCCATTGTTAACACACCCAATTCCTGTCACTACCTAAACTTAGGTAGTGACAATCGCAGTATCTATAAACGGCTTAAACGTACTGTTTGGCAAAAAGATACAAAAATGCCACAACCCCTTTTAGAGAGTTGTGGCATCTAGCACACCTCCAACGGCACGAAATCAATCGGAGGCTTTAAGAGGCAGTGAAAAGGTTTTCGACTTATTCAAAGTTCATATATTCGTATCCCTGCGCACCAACAACAGCAAGCGTAACACCACGAACAATACAAAAGATTGCGATATAGAAAGCAAGCAAGGGAGGCCAGAAGAAGAACATCAGACCAATAATGGTATCTAAAATACCAGCAAACAATGCCCAACCCCAACCTGATCCAGGAAGCTTCCTAAACTGAACTGCTTGAACAATCTCGACAATACCAAAGGCGGTTACAAACGTACCAATAAGCCAAGGGATAACAGCGCTCGTAGCGATGGGGTGAATCAAAAACATAGCACCAACAATGATGTCGAGAACGCCATACAAAATCATCCAACCCGTAATACCCGGTAACCCACGCGAATTAATATACGAGATAATGCTCAAGATACCTGCAAAGATAAATCCTACACCGGCGATAAACGTGATACTCATTAAGGTAATGCCGGGAAATAACCCTACAACAAAACCAAAAACGATTAATAGGATGCCGCCAATAACGAGATACCAGTTGCGTTTTGTTTTACCTGTTGCACCAGCCATGACAACCCTCCCCTTTCAGAAAATAACTTTCAGAAAAACTCTTTGTCTCTCTTTATCTCACTTCCAATTCTATGATGAGGACATTTGATTGATGCGATGTCCTTTTAAGCTGTAGCTAATAAGATACACGCGCGTTTCTTACGTGTTGTTTTTCCGTATCACCTCATCTCTTTACTCCTCCACCATAGCAAGGCATGTTAGAGTGAACCTACGAACTCATTTCATGAGTACGCCACAAAAACACACGCCATAAACAGGAGGAGAGTTTTATGAAGATTGGATTTATTGGATGCGGCAACATGGCCAAAGCAATGATTGCAGGCATCATTAAAAAAGGGGTTGTTGCACCCGCTGATATTATGGGAACCAATTCGCGCCAATCATCTGCCGATGCAGCTGCCCAAGAATTAGGCATCAACACCTCTACCGACAATCTCGCCTTGGTTGATGCGTGTGACTATATCTTCTTGTCGGTCAAACCACAGATGTATGAAAAAGTCATTGCTGAAATTAAAGACCATGTCATCGGCACCGACAAAGTTATCATCACCGTAGCTCCTGGAAAAACCATTGCTTGGTTAACCGAGCACTTTGGCGGTCCTGTACAAATTATTCGTACTGCCCCTAATACTCCTGCTCTTGTAGGTGAAGGCCTAACTGGCTATTATGCTGATCCCGAAATTTCCGAAGAGCGCGTTACCTTTGTAGTATCTCTTCTTGAATCCTTTGGTGAAACAGTTGCAGTAGCAGAAAAACTCATTGATGTTATTGGTGCAGTAGGTGGCTCTTCGCCTGCCTTTATCTATGTCTTTATTGAAGCACTGGCAGACGGCGGCGTTGCAGAAGGTCTTCCTCGTGATGTAGCACTTAAGGTATCTGCACAAGCGGTACTCGGCAGTGCCAAGATGGTACTTGAAACCGGCGAGCACCCCGGCACACTTAAAGATCGCGTTTGCTCACCCGGCGGTTCAACCATCAAAGGTATTGAAGCACTTGAGCTACGCGGCTATCGAGGAACCATCACAAACGCCATTCGCACAACCACTGCAGCTGCTCGCAAGCTCTAGACCATCATATAAGCCCTGTAGATAGCAGACGAAAGGAGCCTTATGACGTCAAAGCACTCAGTTACCCTCATGGATTATTTAAAATCCAACACCCAAACAATAGCTGAGAAATCCTTTGATGAACTCGATGCGCTTACCCTTTCTGTTGCCAGCTATCTTTTGTTCGAAAAGTCTCCTGCTGCAAAAGCAAGCACTCCCATATCGCTTGCTTTTGCGCTCGAGCAAATTCCACCCGATGAACGCTCCGGCGTCTTTTGGCTCGATCCTTTTTGTGAACGCTTCACGGAGCTTTTGTGCGCATCACCTCGCTATCGCGACATAAAAGTAAGCAATGCACAAGCCCTCATCGACACTAAAACGCTTACTCAATTCGGCGCAGTATGCTTCCATCTACCTGATGACACATTGTTTTTGAGTTTTCGCGGAACCGATAATTCACTCGTAGGATGGGAAGAAGATTTTGCTCTCGCCATCATGGATCCCATTCCCTCGCAGCGTTGCGCGCTCGCATACGCGCGTCTCGTTTTGTCGCGTCACCAAAAGCCTTATCGTATCGGCGGTCATTCTAAGGGCGGTAATCTTGCGTTTTACGCCGCCCTTATGTTGCCGCGCGCCTATCAACAAACCTTGCTTCATGCGTATAGTTTTGACGGCCCTGGCTTTTCACGCAATCAACGCACCCGTGACGCGCTTGCTACTGCCGCGCAAATCCTTGAGGAGCGTCTGACTAAAATCGTGCCGGCCTTTTCTTTTGTTGGGGCTATGTTTGCCGATGTGGCTATTCCCACCGTCGTCGCTTCCAAGGAAACAGGCATTATGCAACATATGCCATTTTCATGGAAGATCGAAAACGATGCCCTTGTGGGTGCATCGCGCCAACAAATTGCCCGCGTTCTTGATACGGGCTTTAACGATTGGATGGATCAGTTCGCCTACATTGAGCGTTTTGAGTACTGTGCAGCACTCTTTGGTATTTGCGACTATGTCACAACAACAGGCCTCGTAACCACGCTTCCTACTGATCTTTTGCTCAAACTGCCTCAGGTATTGCATTACCTCAACTCAGTAGACACTACCATACGTACCTTGCTGCTTGATGTTCTCTTTGAGTCTATGAACTCACTCAATGGCGCAACGCAAAACCAGATTCAAGAAAATATTGAACACCTAAAGCACATGGTAACTGATTACTTCTCGCCTGCGTCTTCGTCCGCGTCCTCATCATAGACATACGCCACATCTCCTTTTGCCGCTTTTTGAGCAAGGAGCGTATTCTTGGACTCAACATACGTACGCATAGAATAAAGGGTGATATCAGAGCGATTGATGATACCCACAATCTTACCGTCATCAAGCACCGGCACCTTCTTCAGATGGTTGTCACCCAACACGCGGCATACATCATTGAGACTTGCGTGAGCACTCACGCCAATAATGCCCTTGGTCGCCACATCGCGCACATTGAGCTCCATCAAACGAGCAAGCTTTTCATCAAACTTAGTGGTATCACGCGCAGAATTCATAATCATAATGACCGGATCCGTGTAGATATGCGTACGCGATGAGAGAAAGCGCATGATATCCCCATCAGAAACAAACCCAATTGCTTCGCCTTTTGCATTGACCAAGGGAGCAGCACTAATCCCCTTTTTGACTAAAAGCTGCATAGCCTCAAACACCGTTGCCGTTTCAGGAATAGTGAATACGTCCTTTTTCATAATGGATTCAAGAAGGCCGCGTTTTTTGTTCTCAATGTCAGCATCGGCCTGTGCTTGCGGATTGTCCTTCACAAAGATAATAACGAGCACCAAGGCCACAAGGCACAACACCGCAGTCACCGCAAAAGCGACATTAATACCCGTAATTTGAGCACTCAGATAACCAAAATCAGGTTCAAGTGAGCCTGAAACAAGCGAGAACACAGAAATAAGGATGGCAGTGCCAAGGGTTCCTGCCACCTGACGCAGCGTATTATTCACCGAGGTTCCATGATTGATGTACTTATTGGAAAGCGCGTTCATTGCCCATGTAGTGATAGGCATATTAACAAGCGAAAGCGCAAACATCCGGATAGCCAAAATTACTGAGAGATACACAATATTGACCTCAGGACCCAAGAACATCAACGCACAGGTGCCAACCGTCAAAAGAGACATACCCACCACTGCAAGCGTTCGTGGCCCATGGCGGTCAAAGAGGCGTCCGGCGATGGGTCCCATGACACCCATAAGTAAAGCGCCTGGCAAAATAACCAAACCTGATACCGTGGCGGAATAACCTAACAACGTTTGTACATAAATTGGAATCAAGATGCCAACAGAAAGCAAGGTTCCCTGCACCACCATGCCAATAATGGTACCCATCAAGAAAGTTTTGTTTTCCAAAACACGCACCTGCAACATGGGGTGTTCCATAGAAAGCTGTCGCTTGAAGAAAAGCACCAGAACAACACTGCCAAGCACGATAGCAATAGCGCAATCGAGGCTAAACCCATAAGAACCAATAACACTGAATCCGTAAAGCAAGGATCCAAAACCAACCGTTGAAAGTACAACAGAGAGTTTATCAAGCTTTTGAGCCGTACGCGCCGCTGGCGTTTTATCAATACTAAAGATAGCTACCAAAATTACCACGAACGACAAAATACTGATGCCGTAAAACATGATGTGCCAGCTTAAGGTATCAATCACAATACCAGCAACAGTTGGACCAATAGCCGGAGCAAAGGCAATAACAACACCAAAAAGCCCCATCGCCACACCACGATGTTCTAACGGAAACGTGAGCATAAGCACCGTCATGACCATGGGCATAAGAACACCGGCACCCGCCGCCTGAACCAGACGACCAAGCAGCAAGACATCAAAAGTTGGGGCCCAACCGGCCAATGCTGAGCCAAGAGTAAAAAGTGTCATGGAGACTAAAAAGAGACTACGCGTTGCGAAGCGGTCAATCAAATAGGCCGTAATGGGAATCATGATAGCGTTGACAAGCGTAAATCCCGTGGTGAGCCATTGTGCTTTAGCAGCATCAATACTCATCTCGATCATGATGGTAGGAAGTGCTGGCGCAACAATAGTTTGGTTTAGAATCGTGACAAAAGAACCAAACATAAAGACGCAAACCATAATGATTTGCTTACGAGTTAGCCCCCAATTTGTAAGAAAGTTAGCCATTATTTATGGCTTTCTTTCTTGTCTTTTTTGTCAGCTCTGCCGCGAGCGTCTTCATCATCTTCTTCGTGATGTTGCGCTTCAATAACTACCTCAATTTTGTCAATGCGCAAACTATCCATGACCGCTGTAGTCATTTTGACGTGTTTGCCATCACCGTCAAACTCAACAAAGTCTCCCACTTCAGGAATCTTGTCGAGCAAATCAAGCATCAAGCCACCTGCGGTTTCATAATCAAACACAGGTACCGGCTCAAAGCCAATAAACTCAATAAACTGATCTACTGGAAGCGACCCATCGACAAGATAAGTGCCTTCTCCGGTCTTTAAAATCTCATCTTGATCATCATGGAGATACTCATCTTCCATACGGCCTATAATCTGCTCAACCACATCCGACATGGTAACCACGCCAGCCGTACCACCATGCTCATCAACCACAAGCGCCATCTTAGTATGCTTATCCTGAAGCACCTGAAGAAGTTTACCTACAGAAATACTTTCAGGCACGGGATGGATATCACGAATGCGCAAGTCTTTCATGGTTGAACCTTCAGGCAACGTGTAAGCATCTTTAATATGGACAAAGCCGATGATGTTGTCCTTGTCGCCGCGGTAAACCGGGTAGCGCGTAAATTTATTTTTAGCCATAACCTCAAGATTGGTCTCAAGATCACCATCATAATCAATAGCTAGAATCTCAGTGCGCGGAGTCATAATTGACTCCGCATCCTTGTCATCAAGATCAAAAATGTTGTCCATGAACTGATACTGCTGAGTTTCAAGACTACCGCTTTCAGCAGACTCTTCAAGCACAATCTTGATCTCTTCTTCAGTATAGGCTGAATGCTCATCAGTTACGCTATGACCCGTCAGCTTCATGATGCCATTAGTGGTAGCGTTAAAGATCACCATAACGGGATAGGTTATACGATAAAACAACGCTAACGGACGCGCGGTGAAAAGCGCCCACTTCTCAGTATTTAAAATAGCAAACGACTTAGGCACGAGCTCACCTGCAACCACATGCAAGGTGGTCACCAGCAGATAACCTACAGCGACTGAAATACCGTAAACCATCTCAGGGCTTAACCCCATCGCCTCTAAAGGCTCATGAATTAAGGCAGAAACAGCCGGCTCGCCCAACATACCAAGCGCCAAGGAAGCAAGGGTAATACCCAACTGGCACGCTGAGAGATAGGCGTTGATGTTTTCAGAAATTCGTTTTGCCGCAGCGGCACCGGGACGCTTTTCTTCCACTAAGAGATCGACCTGAGTTTTGCGGACACGCACAAGCGAAAATTCCGCCATAACAAAAAACGCGTTCATAAATAAAAAGAACACGACAAGCAATAAACTTACTGCGATACTCATGCTGCATCGCTCCTACAACTGTCAGGATCGTTCACGGTCTCATAGCCCTTCTGTCTGTACTATCACAAACTGTATCGTAAGTTTTGCCAACATACGACAAAACTGCTCTTTGGTTTACGTGTTGTTTCCACCAATAAGCAACCTGTTATCTAACCCTTACCCGAAAAAACTCAAGGGCAAGGTCAATATTCATTACTATATTCTTAACTCTATCCAACACACCCTTAATTGCGGCGGTTGGTTAACCGTCATAGGCGACCTACGGGAGTTGCGTACCCTTTTATATGGCACCACGACACACTAACAGATCTAACTCGTTTGAGGATGGGAACTCACGTAAACAGCACAGGACCCCTTATGGTTCTGATGCAGACTCATCGTATCGTCAAGGCCGCTCAGTGGGTCGCGCACAAGAGCGCAATACACGCGCTCCTCATTCCACAGATAACTCTCATGTACGCACAAGCAGATATGCTGCGCAACGAGGCGCTCAACACTCATCACGCGACGCACACGTCTCTCGAGACGTCCACTCATCGCGCGACGGGCGCGCTCAGAGATCTTCCGCCTCGCGCAACCACGGCGTAAACAATCAGTTTGATCCTACTTCTGAGCGCTATGAGCGCAATGCCGCTCGCAGTGCTCATGCGGCGACAAATGAACATCGCTTTTTTTCGCCTTATCACATTTTGATTGCTTGCGCGATTGTCGTTGTTGTCATCATTATTGCGGCAGTCATGATCAATGGCCCACGCGAAAACGCACCACAAGAAGATGCCACTCCTAATTATGTGGAAAATGTTTCCTATACACCTCACTCAACAGACCTTGATGCGGCTCCCGCCGCAACGGATAGCATTGCAGCGTTTTCTTTAATTGAAGGTGAGGGCACTAACAAAGTCATCCCTACTCTCACCGAAGAACAAACAAAGGCTATTACCTACACGCTCGATCAAATTAAAGAGATCACGCCCGATGTAGGCTTTTTGATCCTGGACCTCGATACGGGAGCAGGTATCTGTTACAACATCGACCAAGATATCTATGCCGCTAGCTCGTTTAAGGGACCTTATTCAGTTTACGTGTGCGAAAGTGCCACTTCCGGCAACCTTCCCTCTTCCACGCGTGACAATATTCACAACGCTATTGCCTGGTCGGACAACAATTCTTATTATCGTCTGCGCAATGCCTATAACGGTTCCACCTTTACTTCCTGGATGGAGGATGTCGGCGTTGATCCTGCCAAAGCAGCCCGTACCTTCCCTACCTACAATGTGCGCGATCTTGCAAAACTTTGGCTCCACAGTTATCCCTACCTCACCAACACCAACGACTCAAAAGCGCAGTGGCTCGCTAATGAGTTACGCAATACCGAAGTATCTTTCTTGCGCGACGGCATTGTGCTCTCGGGCGCAAGTGATGCGACGGTCATGAATAAAGGCGGTTGGATTATTGGTTCAAAAAATTACAATGCTGTCATTGATGCAGGATTAATAGAAGACGATGGGCATCACTATCTCGTGAGCATTATGACTGCCCTCCCTGATGGTGAGCCGCGCGAGCAACTTGTTTCTAATCTTGCCGCCACCCTCTACAGCATTCGCGGGATTCTTGATCAAAATCTCGAAGATGACGCCACAATCACTCCTTACGATGTGCAAAAATCTCAGGCTTCAGCTGAAGCAGTATCGAGCGCAAAATCAACAACTTCAACTTTGAAGTCTTTCATTATTGATCACCTCAAGCAGACGCTGCCAACATATACAACCGGATCTCCTGACTCACCAGAAGGATCATCAGAAACATCACCAGAGGATCAAAGCGCAACCGCAACACAAGATAACCAAGATGATTCCTCAACTAACCAAAATGCTAGCGAAGAAACATAGGCTAGCGCATGGGCAACACAACAGTACCCCACACCCACGCAGCACATCGCGCTAACAACCGTTTTTTGTCTCATGTGCATGAGACAACCATCGCCCAAGACTGGCGCAAACTTCTCATTGTCTTTTTTGTTATGTCCTTTGTTGGACTTGCCGGAGAAACACTCCAGCATCTAGTTGCAACGGGTGAGTGGGAGCACCGTGCTGGCTTTATCTGGGGGCCTTTCTCCCCTATTTATGGCCTTGCTGCTGTACTTCTTACCATCTTTTTAGAACCCATCGCCATGCGCGGCTCCCTTATCGTCTTTCTTGTTGCCGCTCTCGTCGGCGGTGGCGTTGAGTATCTTGCAAGCTGGGCAATGGAGACGTTTTGGGGCGTTGTCGCATGGAGCTACCTTGATATCCCCGGCAACTTCAACGGTCGCACCGACATTTTCCACATGATTTTATGGGGCGCCTTGGGATTGCTCTGGGTACGCTTTGGGCTCACCTTCACCCAGGACATGTTCGACCATTTCAAGCTCAAGAGCGCCCGACAAATACTGATTTATCGCATAGCATGCATACTACTTGCTCTCTTTTTGGTGCTCGATATCTTTGTCACTATCACAGTCATGCTTCGCTGTGATGCACGCGCGCATGGTGTCGCACCTGTCAACGAACTCGAAGTACTCTACGATGAAATCTATCCCAACGAGGTGCTTCAAGACAGATTCAACAACATGGGTGGTATTGGCATTCCCTAATCCTCGTACAAATCAACCGCGCGCGATAGCTGCGCCATAATATCAATAGACTGCGGACACATATCCTCACACGTCCCGCACTCAATGCACAGCGATGGCCGCCCCTCTGCAGTCTGCCAGCTATAGAGCCCCTTTACAAACTCATGATCCTCAACTTGTTTCTCTAGATTGAGCAAGTTCAAGGCGATGGGGATCTTGATTCCTTGAGGACAGTCCTTAACGCAATAGCCGCAGTTAGTGCACGGGATAAGCGGAACCGCCTGTAACGCTTGTACCAAATCAGCAATAAGCGCACGCTCTTCTTCTACAAGCGGCGTATGACGGGTATAGCAGGCAACGTTTTCGCGCGTTTGCTCCTCGGTCGACATACCGGAAAGCACCGTCACTACCCCAGGAATGTCATAACAGAAGCGATATGCCCAATCCGCAGGAACCGAGCCTGGTGCTTTTTCATCAAGCACCGCCTGAGCACGTGCAGGCAACTTGGCAAGACGTCCACCTCGCGCCGGTTCCATTATGATGATGGGTTTATTGTGTGCGTGCGCAACCTCAACACAGCGACGTGCCTCTACCACGGGATCTTCCCAGTCAAGATAGTTAACTTGCAGTTGGACAAACTCCATTTCTGGATGCGCTTTTAAAATCTCCTCAAGCACATCAGCCCCATCGTGAATAGAAAAACCAACATGCTTAATCTTGCCGGCTGCTTTTTGCTCAAGCGCAAAGTCCCACATACCGTACTCGTCAAACTTCATGGTGCGCTTGCCGCCCACATTATGGAGTAGATAATAATCAACGTAATCAACGCCCAAACGCTCGAGCGATGTCGCCAAACATGCTTTAGCCGCCTCAGCATTCGGCTGCGCCCATGCAAGACACTTAGTGGCAATGGTGTATGCCTCACGCGGATAACGATCCACCAGAGCCTCTTTAAGTGCAGTCTCCGAATGCCCTTCATGGTAGACGTATGCCGTGTCAAAGTAAGTGCATCCCGCGTCCATAAAGATGTCGACCATGCGCTTGAACTGATCCATGTCAATGTCGGTAATGTCGTCTGGATTATTGAGTGGCAAGCGCATGCAGCCAAACCCAAGTTTAGGAGTATTCAAATCAATTGAAGTTGTAGCGATGGGATTTGCGTTAACAGAGCGAGAGGTCATGAGTATTACTCCTCTTTTTCGAGTTGTTCATTTAAGTCAAACCATTGGTCTTCAAGGGCGCTTTTATCCGCCTGAAGCCCTTGGATACTCTCTTGTATTTTACCAAGTTCAACATAATCACTGGGGTCAACCTCAAGCTGCTTCGCTTGAGCTTGCTCAATCTTATTATCAAGCGTATGCATTTTGCGTTCAAGGCTACGAATCTGCTTGCGCAACTCATGCGCGCGCCCTGCTGATCCTGCTTTACTCGTTTTGACTACCTTGGCCATCCTGGCTGTCTGATCTATACCCTCACCACTCTGAGCACGCAAACGTTCCGTTGCACTATCGTCAAATTTTCGTTCTTGGTCTGCTAAAAGCTCTAAATACTCATCAACGCCTCGTGGCACATGACGCAAATGTCCATCGATAAGCGCATATTGATGATCAGTCACACGTTCCGTTAAGTAACGATCATGGCTAACCAAAATCAAAGTTCCCGGCCACGTGTCGAGTACGTTTTCCATAGCAACCATCATGTCGGTATCTAAGTCATTAGACGGCTCGTCTAGAATCAAAACGTTAGGAGCCTCAAGCAAGATAAGCATAAGCTGAAGGCGGCGTTTTTGACCGCCCGAAAGAGCGCTCACTGGCGTGGAGAGATGCGCCTTCTCAAATCCAAGCTGCTCTAAGAGTTGCGCAGGTGAAACCACTTTGCCGTCAACGACATACTGTGACTGATAACGCTTGAGCACATCACGAACCCGATCGTCTCCTAAATTTTCTAACTCTTCAAGACGCTGTGACAAAAAAGCAATCTTTACGGTCTTGCCAATTTTGACATGACCTGATTGCGGGATAAGATTGCCTTGCACAATCTCGAGAAGCGTCGATTTGCCAGCACCATTAGCGCCCAAAAGGGCAAAACGATCACCCGGTCCAATTGGCCACGTGATGTCTTTAAGGAGCGGCTCTTCATCCCCTGGGTACGTAAAGGTCACGTCATCAAGAGTAATACATTGTTTACCCAAACGCGAAATAGCCGCTCGCTTAAGTTCAACAGAATTTCTAATAGGGGGTTCTTGCGCAATAAGTTCCCGCGCTGCTTCTACATGAAACTTAGGTTTCGTTGAACGAGCACGTGCGCCACGAGAAAGCCAGGCAAGCTCACGACGCATCAGATTGCGTCGTTTTTGCTCTTGCTGCTCGATGAGACGATCGCGCTCAACACGTTGTTGAACGTAGGCCGAGTAGCCTCCCTCAAAAGGTTCAACAATCCCATCGTGCACTTCCCACATGCTTGTACATACTTCATCCAAAAACCAGCGATCATGCGTCACCACCAACAGCGCACCTTGACCACGAGAGAATTTCTTATTCAAAAACGCCGCCAGCCAAGCGATAGCGCCCACATCAAGATGGTTGGTTGGCTCGTCAAGTAATACGACCGGCGCATCAGAGATCAACACACGCGCCAAATCTACGCGACGACGCTGACCGCCTGAAAGCGCCGAAACGGGAGAGGCGGGATCAATATCTGAGAGTAAGCCTTCAATCACTTCACGTACGCGTGCGTCTGCTGCCCACATATAATCGGGTAAATCCCCCACAATATTAGCGCGCACGGTGAGGTTTTCATCCAAATGATCACGCTGATCAAGATGAACAAACTGTGTGCCGCGACTGACAAGGACCCGTCCTTCATCAGGCACTACTGTCCCATCGAAGACCCCCAAAAGCGATGACTTGCCATCACCATTGCGACCGACGATACCAATACGTGCCCCATCATCAACACCTAAAGAAAGCGATTCAAAGATCGTTTTTGTCGGATACTCCAAATGCAGGTTTTCGCAACCAAACAAAAAGGCCATAGCGCGATCCTTTCCTACGCGCGAAACAGCACAGCGCCCGCGGTTAATCCGCCGCCAAAGCCAACCATGCACACCAGCATGCCCTCGGCAATCTTGCCTTGCATATACGCATCTGCAAGCGCAATAAGCGCACTCGAAGCACTCGTATTTCCTACCGTTCCAATAGTGAGATGGATTTTATCGAGCGGCAAATCAAGCTTTTTCATAGCTGAAGCGATAATGCGCTCGTTTGCCTGATGCGGAACAATAAGATCAACGTCTTCAATGATCATGTCCGCACGCTCTAACACCTCGCGCACACACGATGCCATCACCTTAGTCGAGAACTTAAATACCGCCGCACCCTTCATAGTGATGCTGCGTTTTTCGGGAGCGTCTTTTTCGGCGCTGCCCAAATCCCCAAAGGGAAATGTGCTCGTGTCAAACGTGTTGGGTAAATTGAGTGCTTCTTTCACGTCATCAATATTGACCAAACGCGATGCAAGCACTCCGTACTCATTGTCTTGCCATTCAAGCACAACCGCGCCTGCCCCATCGCCAAACAAAACACACGTTGCCCTATCTGTCCAATCAGTCACGCGACTCATGCAGTCCGCCCCAATAATAAGCGCGCGCTTATAGACATTACGATGAGCCATATGTAGCGCAGCAGCCTGATTAATCGCCTGATTAGCCACCTGATTGGCTGCTTGAGGCGATGGGATTTGTGCAAGCAAACGCTGCAGCGCTGACAATTCCAAAAGCGATGCTGCGGTATCCATACCATAGACGCACCCTGCGCAAGCCGCATTGAGATCATAGGCAACTGCGTTGGTTGCACCAAGTTGGGCTTTATAGAGCGCTGCTTGGGAAGGCACCACCATATCAGGAGAAACGCTCATGGCAATAATAAGATCAATTGATTCAGGATCAATTGGTGTCTCTTGAGCACACCAACCACCCGCTTCTTGCCCGAGCGCGCGACGTGCAGCACTCAAACCAAGAGATGTGGTTGTCTCTTCAATAGCAATGTGGCGTTCATGAATTCCCGTGCGTGTCGTAATCCACTCATCATCAGTTTCAACAAATTGCGACAAATCATCATTGGTAACAACTAGCTCTGGAAGAGTGCTTCCAACTCCAATGATTCGACTTCCCATAAACCCTAAACGCTCCTTGTTCTTGCGTACTCGCTTTTCTTTGTTAAATAATAATTATTATACAAAAGCCCCCTGCTCAGCGCTCAGTACACGCATCGCAAGGGGCTTTAAAACCATTTTTTGTTGTTGAGTTTTGTTGGTATACTCAACAGCTCTGCAAACCTGGCTCTATTTGATTACCAATACTGGAATCTCAGATTCGCGCAATACTGCGTAGGATACAGAACCCAAAACGCCTCGAATTGCACCAAGGCCACGAGAACCCATAACGATCAGATCCGCATTAACCTTGCCAGAGTAAGCCAACAAGTCAGCTGCTGGAGTATAACCAGGAATTACCTCAATAGTAGTTTGGTCTTTAACAGCATCAAGAGCATTACCAATACCTTTTGCTACCATCTCAGTCTCTTCAGCAATAGTCTTGTTGTAGAGATCCATAATGTCCTCGACAGAAAGCAGATACTGCTGAGGATCAAAGGAAGCAGAATTAAAGTTTGCTGGCAGTTGTGCATTAGGATGCGTGGTTACAAACACAACATGTAATTTAATACCTGGATCAAGTGCTGTAATTTCCCCTGCTTTTTTGACGGCGGCTAATGATTGTTCAGATCCGTCATAGGCTACTACGATATTATCAAATACCATGGTTGCCACCCCTCTCGTATATATCTAGGTAATGTCATACCTCAGATTTATTACCTGATAAAACAATAGCATTACCAGCCCTAATTGGGTACCTTGCAAGAAAAATGTAACGTTTGTTTTTTACAAAATCGCAGTTTATGCGCAGCTTAGCCTTCGAGACTTTCTAAGAATGTGCCTTCTTTTACGAGACGCGGCAACGTCATCTCTATATTAGGATCAACCGCTAAGGACAGAAGATACGTGCGAAGCGCTTCATCTGTCTCATAGGCAACATCCATCTGCCCCTTAAACACACACCAATAAAAAAGCGATCCCGTTACAAGAGCGGCAATACGCAGGAGCGCTTCATCCATGTCAATGTCTTTGCGAATATCGCCCTCTTCTTGACCTTCCTCAAGATAAGCACGAATAACGTCAAGCACAAGCTCGTCTTCTGAATCCCGATGGATAAAATCAAAAAACGGCGAATTATTGGCAGCGTAAAGACCTGAAACAAATTCAAGTCCTGCCTCTTCACAACAACGTACATAAAAACGATAGACCAACAAACAACGTTCAATGCTGTTGTACCCTGCTGCCTCTTCGGTAGCTTTTTGTTTATAGTTACTAAAAGAATGCTTTAAATAGTACGAGATAAGTTCATCTTTTCCCGTAAAAAGGTTATAGAAACTTCCTGTTGAGAGACCCGCCTTATCACAAACATTGCGCACGGTCAGAGAGTTCATACCATGCTCTTCCACCAATTCCATAGCGGCAGTTAAAATTTTCTCACGGGTGATTTGAGTATGCGAATCTTGCACTGATACAACCTTATTCTTGCGATCTGTAGCCACGTTGCACTTACCCCCAAACCAAGCGCCAATTTTATGTATCCCTCAAAGATCGCAGCCTCCCTCAGGTGCAATCCTCACTCTTATAAAGTAACAAATTACCCACGATTTAGTCATGCAGTTTTATAAAGAAACCTTTAAGAGAACACGTATTAGTGGATAAGTGTGATAGTGTTCCAATTACTAAACTCTGTTACTATGAGTCCTTCTCAATAAAACGAATCTGAGGAGTTTTATGCTTACTATAGGAATGACTTATGAAGCACAGACTGAAGTCATTGAAGCCAACACGGCAAAAGCTATGCGCAGTGGCGTCCATGATGTTTTTGCCACCCCTGCCCTTGTCGCTTTATGCGAGGAAGCGTCAGTTGGCGCTATCGCATCTGGTCTTGAGCCCGATCAGACAACGGTGGGCATTGAGATTGACATAGAGCACCTCGCCCCTACCCCCATCGGCATGAAAGTGCGTACACAAAGCACACTCATCGCTATAGATGGACGCATCCTCACTTTTTCGTGCGAAGCATTTGATGAACGCGAGCAAGTAGCGCGCGCAACGCATAAACGTTGTCTTGTCGATGAGGTTAAATTCCAGCAGAAAGCAAATGCTAAGCTTGACGCGTAACGCGCGAACCCTGCGGAGTATCTTCGATAACATAACCAAGCTCAGAGAGTCCATCACGCACTGAGTCTGCTACGGCAAAGTTCTTTTCTTTGCGAGCCGTCGCACGAGCTTCCAAAAGTGCATCGAGCGCTTCTTGCCCATCGCCCGCTGAATAACCTGCCACCTCTTGAGCAAGGCTGAAAAGCTCTTGCGGATAATCCTCTTGCGTCGCTTCAGGCTCATCAAGCACAAGGCCAAGCACACCTAATAGCTCGATCATAGTTTGAGATGCGTCTTCAAGAGTTGGTAGTGCATCTTTACCTGGTGCTGTCTGAAGAAGCGTATTGGCAGTACCTACAAAGCTAAAGACTGCGCCTAGGGCACCTGCCGTATTGAAGTCATCATCCATAGCTTCAATAAAATCATGTTCCATAGCATCGGCCGCTGCAGCATACGCATCTATATCGAAATCAGTTGTGGGCGCTTCTCCCGTCTCGCATGCCCACTGCGCGTTCTTGAGAAAGTTACGCAACCGATCAAGGGCAGCCTCCGACTCCTTGAGACGCTCATCGGAAAAATCAAGCGGCGAGCGATAATGAGTTTGGAGCATCAGCATGCGCAATACCGTAGGATCGGTGGTTTTCAAAATATCGCGTAATAACAAAAAGTTGCCGAGCGATTTACTCATCTTCTCATGGTTAATCTGGAGCATACCGCCATGCATCCAGTAGTTTGCAAAAGTGGTATCAAATGCAGCCTCTGATTGAGCACGCTCGTTTTCGTGATGCGGAAATGCGAGATCTGCGCCACCACCATGAATGTCAAAAGGAAGACCTAAGTACTTCTCAGACATAGCCGAACATTCAATATGCCAACCGGGACGACCCATACCCCAGGGAGATTCCCAGGCAGGCTCACCAGGTTTAGCACTTTTCCACAAGGCAAAATCGAGCTCGTCACGCTTTCTATCCTCTAAGCCTTGCCCATCACTGCGCAGTGTTCGATGTCCCGATTCCATCTCATCAATATTGCGTCCAGACAGTTTGCCGTAATCCTCATAGGAGCGTACGGCAAAATATACATCTCCTTGAACCGCATAAGCGTGACCGCGTTCAATCAGGCGCTCAATAAGCGCAATCATAGTATCAATCTCATCGGTAGCATGAGGACGAATTGTCGGATCAAGCACACCTGCTGCATGCATGTCTGCAATAAACGCTTGTGTGTATTGAGTAGCAATGTCGGCGGCATCAGTTTGTTCTTCATTAGCCTTATTAATGATCTTGTCATCAACGTCTGTTACATTTTGGACAAAGGTGACATCATAACCGCGCCAGGTCAAATAGCGCCTGATGGTATCAAATGAGATAAACGTGCGCGCGTTACCAATATGGATGTAGTTATATACGGTAGGACCACACACATACATACGCACCTTGTGATCTTCGATAGGAACAAAAGGGCGTTTTTCGCGCGTCATAGTATCATAAATTTGAATCATAGTTATAACCTTATCTTGTCCAAAACAATGTGCAGATGATTCTACGCCAGTGCTTATACGCGCGCAACGAGTGCGACTGCTTGCGCAGAGATTCCCTCTTCGCGCCCCTCAAACCCTAAGTGCTCAGTTGTCGTGGCTTTAATACCAAGTCTATCAACGGGAATAGAACAGGCATCTGCCAATCTCTTGCGCATCTCTTCTCTAAAAGGAGAAAGCTTTGGAGCTTGAGCAGCGATTACGCAATCAATGTCGATGATTTCATAGCCCCCAGCGCGTACAACCCGCGCTACTTCTGCCAGCAACTTTAAAGAATCAGCGCCCTTGTAAGCAGGATCGGTGTCCGGAAAGAGCTTTCCAATGTCACCACCCCTGATAGCACCCAAAAGCGCATCTGCTATAGCATGAGCAAGCACATCGGCATCTGAATGCCCATCGAGACCAAGCGTATGAGGAATGGTAACACCACCTAAAATAAGGGGGCGTCCTTCAACAAGCGCATGCACATCATAACCAAGTCCTACGCGCAAACCAGAAAGCACGTCGGGGATCGTTTTTTGGTTTTCACTCATAGCGTTTTACACCCTTCATGCTTTTACAATCCTTCGCGCTGTTGTTCATAGGCTGCACGAAGCGCCGCTGAGACAATAAGATAATCCTCAGGAACGGTGATCTTGATATTGTCGCGCTTACCTTCAACCATCAACATACGTCCGCCCAAACGTTCAATAAGCGATGAGTCATCTGTTCCCACGAAACCATCAGAGAGTGCTGAGGCGTGAGCGCGCCTATAAATTCCTGTCCTAAACACTTGCGGAGTTTGCGCATTCCAAAAGACCGATCTATCGGGCGTGCCAGCAATAACACCGTTTTCTACCACCTTGAGAGTATCAACAGATGGTGTCCCCACAACGACACCATCTGCATCAATGTTGCCTTTAAGGGTGGCAATAGCATGCTGAACAAGCTCTTTAGTAATAAGTGGTCGCGCCCCATCGTGCAAAAGGACATATTCAAAATCATCCGGCACCATCTCAAGACCCGAAAAAGCAGACTCTTGGCGGATGTCACCTGCAGGAGCTAACACAATCGGCGTTGCAAACGGAAAAGGATCAATAGCGCGCACAAGATATTCTTGCGTGCGCTCTTCAGGACACACAATGACAATAAGACCAATATCTCCTACCGAGTCCATGATTTCAGCACTTCGCGTAAGAACAGGCTTCCCTGCAATTTCTACCAGCTGCTTGCCGCCTTCACGACCAAAGCGCTCACCAGTTCCGCCTGCCAAGATAATAGCTGCCGTTTTAGCACCCTTATCAACAACGCCCTGCAGGCGTTCTTCTGCTTGCAGGGCGTCAAAATGTATGTCTTCAAAAAGCTCCATGGCCTTTTGTACTGCTTGAGGTGTATAAACGGGGTCGATGAGTTGAGAACTCATAAGTGACTCCTTAGTAACGAGGGTTGACTATCCAGCTACCTGCCCGTCACGTGCTCCACCATCACGAGATAAGTGCGATCCGGTATTACCCAGGTCATAGCCAGTTAACAGCAGTTCAGCTTCCTTAGCTATGGTATCACGCTTACGCGGTGCTGGTATTGCGCCTTCGCCTAAAGTAAAGACTAATTCGCTTTCATCCCCTTCACCCTCAACATCAACCTGAATAACCGAACCACTTGTCCACTTACCTTCCAAGACCTGTTCAGCCAGCGGATCCTCAAGCAAGCGTTGAATAGCACGACGCAGCGGACGAGCGCCAAAGGAAAGATCAGTGCCCTCACGCGCAATGTAGTGGCGAGCTTCTTCAGAAAGATTGATAGTCATGTTTTGCTCAATTAAACGATCGCGCAGATCCGCTACCATCAAGTCCACAATCTCAACAATCTCGTCTTCCGTAAGACTCTTGAATACGATGATTTCATCGAGACGATTCAAAAACTCAGGACGGAAGAGTTTCTTCACCTCAGTCATAACACGGCTCTTGATTTCCTTATCATCAAGACCCGTTCCCTTATCACTTCCCGTAAAGCCAAGAGGAGCTGCCTTGGTGATCTCGCGAGCACCTACGTTAGAGGTCAAGATGATGACCGTATTGCGGAAATCGACCATGCGTCCTTGTGCATCCGTCAGACGACCTTCCTCCAAAATTTGGAGCAAAATATTAAAGACGTCAGGATGAGCTTTTTCAATCTCGTCAAACAGAACAACAGAATAAGGACGCTGACGCACTGCTGTAGTAAGCTGACCGCCCTCGTCATAACCAACATATCCTGGAGGCGAACCAATTAAACGCGATACCGTGTGCTTTTCCATATACTCAGACATGTCAAAGCTAATAAGCGCATCTTCAGAATTAAAGAGAAACTCTGCCAAGGTCTTAGAAAGCTCGGTCTTACCAACGCCTGAGGGACCTAAGAAGATAAAGCTACCAGCAGGACGTTTGGGATCTTTCAATCCCGAGCGACTACGACGAATAGCTTTTGAAAGCGCCACAACTGCTTCATCTTGGCCAATTACACGCTCATGCAGCACTGACTCCATACGCAAAAGCTTTTCAGTCTCAGCTTCAGTCAGATTAGAAACAGGAACACCCGTAGTCATAGAGACCACATCGGCAATATCCTCTACGCCAACCTCAGAAATCTTGCGTTCAGTTTTTTCTTCCCAGTCTTTCTGCGCCTTGTCACGCTCTTCTTTTAAGGAAGCTTCCTTATCACGCAAGCTTGCCGCACGCTCAAAATCCTGATCAGCAATTGCGGAATCCTTTTCCACATGAACCTTGCGTAACTGATCATCAAGCGTTTGCACTTCTTCAGGCAAAATCATGTTACGGATGCGCATGCGCGCGCCCGCTTCATCAAGCACATCAATTGCTTTATCTGGCAAGAAGCGATCTTGAATGTAGCGATTAGAAAGTGATACCGCTGACTGCAGCGCCTCATCCGTAAAATGCACCTTATGATGATCCTCGTACGAATCACGCAGACCCTCCAGAATACGAACCGCTTGTTCCTCTGAAGGCTCTTTCACGGTCACGGTCTGGAAACGACGCTCAAACGCAGAATCTTTCTCCAGGTGTTTGCGATACTCATCCAAAGTCGTCGCACCAATAATCTGAATCTCACCACGCGATAGCGGTGGCTTCAAAATTGCTGCAGCATCAATGGAGCCTTCAGCAGCACCAGCACCAATGAGCGTATGAATCTCATCGATAAACAAAATAACATCTTTAGCTGCCATGACTTCTTTAATGCACTTCTTCAAGCGCTCTTCGAACTCACCGCGATACTTAGACCCCGCGACAAGCGCTGATACATCAAGTGTCACCAGGCGCTGGTTCCGCAAGATATCAGGTACTTGATCAGCCACAATAAGCTGAGCTAAACCTTCAACAAGGGCAGTTTTTCCCACGCCAGGCTCACCAATAATGAGCGGATTATTCTTCTGACGACGTGACAAGATTTGCATCACGCGCTCAATTTCACCAGCACGTCCAATAACGGGATCAAGCTCCCCATTAGCTGCTTTCATAGTGAGATCAGTTCCAAACTCCTTAAGCATAGAATCTGATGCACCACCGGCAGGATCAAATGCATTAGTGCCTGCGTAGACTGACGATTGGCCAACCAAATCATTGAGTGCGCTTCTAATAGCATCTCCGCTTACGCCTAAGCGCGCCAATACGTCAATTGCTGTTCCTTCGTTTTCGCGCACAATACCCAAGAGTAAATGCTCTGTCGAAATGTAGCTTTGCCCCATCTGCATAGCTTCACGCAAAGAGTTTTCCAAAACGTGTTTTACGCGTGGCGTAAAGGAAAGATGACCTGACACATCTTGATCCTCATCAATGGAGACAATTTGCCTAATAGCGGCTACGGTTGCCTCATAATGAACGTTGAGGCGTTCAAGCGCTTGCGCAGCTAAGCCGTCTTCCTCTTTAAGTAGAGCGAGCAAAACATGCTCGGTGCCCACATAGGGCTGATGCAAGGCACGTGCTTCCTCTTGGGCAAGCACAAGCACCTTACGCGCCTTGTCAGTGAATTTATCAAAGGACATAGGCGATACCTCCTCATTTACTTAGCTTCATCGCGCATATGCGGGAATAATAACACGTCACGGATCGTAGGAGCGTTCGTTAATAGCATAGTCAAGCGATCAATACCAATTCCAACGCCGCCAGCCGGAGGCATGCCATACTCCAATGCACGAATGTAATCCGCGTCAAACCCCATAGCCTCATCGTCTCCATTGTCTTTTGCTGCAAGCTGAGCACGGAAACGTTCTGCCTGGTCAACGGGATCATTGAGTTCGTTAAATGCATTAGCAAACTCATGACCGCAAATAAAGAGTTCGAAACGGTCGGTTACGTTTGGATCAGTAGCACTTCGTTTAGCGAGAGGCGATACTTCAACAGGATGTTCCAAAACAAAAGTAGGCTGAATCAAGGTCTCTTCTGCGGTCGCTTCAAATATTTCGGCGATGATTTTACCTTTACCCCATGTAGATTCTATGTGTGCACCATATTTCTCAGCAATCGCCACAAGGTCTTCACGACTCATATCAAAACTGATAGTCTCACCACTTGCCTCTTCTGCAAGTTCAATCATGGTTGCACGGCGCCAGGTGCCCGACAGATCAATGACGTCATCGCCATAGGGCACTTGGAGCGTACCGCACGCTTCGAGTGCAGCAGCCTGAATAAATCCTTGCGTGAGCTCCATCATGCCTTCCAAGTCAGAAAAAGCCTGATATGCCTCCATCGTAGTGAACTCAGGATTGTGGAATGGATCCATCCCTTCATTTCTAAATTGACGGCCAATCTCATAGACTTTTTCAAAACCACCCACAAGCAAACGCTTTAAGTGCAACTCTGTAGCAATGCGTAAGTAATAGTCGCGATCAAGCGTGTTATGATGCGTTACAAACGGACGCGCATTAGCACCACCCAAAATGGGATGAAGCATCGGTGTTTCAACTTCATAGAAGCCATTGGCATCCATATAGTTGCGAATCGCAGTAATAATTTTCGAACGTTTAATAAAGGTATCACGCACGTCTTCATTAACAATGAGATCAACATAGCGCTGGCGATAGCGTGTTTCAATATCATTCAAGCCATGGAACTTCTCAGGAAGCGGACGCAATGACTTAGATAAGAGCTCGAACGAGTCCACCGCAATAGAGAGCTGACCGCGACGGGTGCGCATAATCACCCCATGCACGCCAATCCAATCGCCTACATCTAAATCTTTTAGCTCTTCAAACGCCTCTTCACCCAACGCGTTAATGCGACAAAACAGCTGAATGCGTCCTGTTGGATCCTGAAGCTCACCAAACACAATCTTGCCCTGGTTGCGTTTTGCCATCAAACGCCCGGCAAGTGACACGCGATCTTCCGTTGTCTCCCCATCCGCAAGGTCAGCATACTTTTCATCGAGCTCAACTACGCGTGCCGTTGACACAAATGCATGGCCATACGGATTTTTACCCGCCGCGATCAATGCCTCGCGCTTAGCACGACGAACTTCAATCGGGTCGTCTTCAATCACAACTTCTTCTACGCTGGTTGTTTCAGCCATTACCATACCTTTCGTTATCAGCACCAAACGGTTGCTTCAATTCATTTCTATATGGATCCCTATAAGACAAAAAAAGACCCTCAATGCGGGTCCATCATGCATATACGGATATAAATAGTATAAGGAGGCGATGAGGGTATCTGACGCCTTTGCTGCATTAAGACGTCCCTACCTCATCGCCCACTAAAAGCTATTTAGTGCTCAATCTTTAAGATTGTCATTGCAATAACGCGACCCGTAGGACCAGTTGCTTCAACAGCATCGCCCTTTTTGTGGCCTAAAAGCGCTGACCCAACGGGAGACTCATTTGAAATCTTGCCTGCTGCGGAATCTGCTTCTGCGCCACCAACAATTGTAAACACACGCTCTTTTCCGCCCATATCAACGGTAACCGTAGAGCCAATATTAACCTTAGTGGAGCGCTTCGGAGTTGCAACTACCGTCGCATCACCCAAGATACGCGTAATCTCAGCGATACGAGACTCCATCATTGCTTGCTCATTTTTAGCATCATCATACTCAGAATTCTCTGAGATATCACCGAATTCGCGCGCTACACGAATTCTCTCACCAATCTCAGCGCGCTTTTCGGTTTCAAGATAATGAAGCTCTTCTTCAAGCTTCGCCTTGCCCTCTTCGGTCAAGATGTAATCTTTTTCCATAATTCCCCTTTATTGCCACATACATGAAAGCGGCTTTGTGTCACACAATCCTATAAACGCTTATGCGTACAAACGCGTTACTCTTTTTAAGCCCGTCTATTGCTCGTCATCTTGAGCAACCTGGGCTTTAGGTTTAGGTTTTTCAACCGGTGTTGCATCAGTCGCATCATCCGCTACTCCAGCCGCACCATCTGTCTTTGCTGCGCTTGGCGCTGGCTTGTCAATAACCTCAACAACTTCACCATCATCAGCATCTTTGGCTTCTTTAACTTTTTTATTCCCGCCAATGCCCTCACGCAAGTTCTTGACTGCCTTTCCAATAGCAGTACCCAACTTAGGAAGATTCTTGGGGCCAAAGATAATCAAAACGACAGCCAAGATAATAAGGATTTCAACGATTCCTAAAGGTCCAATTTTCATTTCGCTTGAACACCTCCCGCATTTAAGACGTTCATCATCAAGCTAGTTTTGGGCTTTTACTTTTTGTGCCTACATTACTAACGCAAGGAGCAAATTTGCTCCTTGCGCCCATCTGTTCCTGGTCGGGATGACAGGATTCGAACCTGCGACCTCTGCGTCCCGAACGCAGCGCTCTACCAAGCTGAGCCACATCCCGTTGCAACGCTCTGCGCTACACACAGAGCAACAAACGCCATGAATAATACCACACTGATTATAAAAAGGGAGTGACCACGCAAGGCCACTCCATAATGAACCGTTATTGGCACTTGAACGCTGTCAAGACGCTCAAATCAAGGCGCTTTATAACAAGCTAGTAGCGGACATACCACATATCTGAATGAACACCTGACACCTTAACAACATCACCCGTGCAGGGTGCATGAATCATCTGACCGCCACCAATATAGACACCTGTGTGGTGAGAATTAATGCAGATATCACCAGGCTGAGGATTGGTAACACGCGTCCAACCTGCAATCGTTGAAGTGGTGCACCAATGATTCCCCATAGTGCCGGTAAGCGCATAACCTACAAGCCCTGAACAGTCAAAACTATTAGGACCTGCTGCGCCCCATACATAAGGTTTACCCAACTGAGCATAGGCACGATCAACAACCGTATTACCAGTAACGGTAGGAACCTTGTTGTTATTTACCGGGCCTCCGCCGTGAGAACCACTGCTATGATTGCCCGAATTTTGCTGCTGTTGAAGCGCTGCTTGTGCAGCAGCAGCTGCAGCGCGATCACGCGCTTCTTGCTCTTGACGCATTAACTCTTCTGCTTCAGCACTCAAATTGTCATAGACGCTTTGCATCTCAGCAGTAGTAGCTTCGGCCTCATCTTTAATGCGCTTAGCTTCGTTTGCTTTCTCAGTAGCAACTGCCTCTTGGGCTTGATACTCAACTTTTGCTTCTTCTACTGCCTGACGGCTTTCTTTAGTCTTTGAAACGAGTTCAGCATCGTTTTGGTTGAGTGTTTCAAGCATGTTCCAATTGGTTGCAAACTCCTCAAAAGAGGAAGCTCCCAAAATAACATCTAAGAAAGTATTGCCACCCGTGCGATACATTGAACGTGCACGTGTTGCAAGCTCACCTTGATACTCAGAAATTTTGGCGGTTTCTTCATCAATTTTTTGCTGAGCCTCTTGAACTTTTTGCTGAGCTTCTTGACGCTCTGCTTCTGCGGTTGTGTAGTTATCAGAAGCAACATCAAGTGTTTGCTGCATCTCATTGAGTTTATCAAGCGCTGCTTCAGCTTCTGCTTGTTTAGAAGCTGCACTAGGAACCGCAAGTGCGCTCTGATACGGAATCATTAAACCAATCGCTAAAACAAATGCAAGTACAACAGAAAGTGTGCGCTTGCTCATTGGTTTAGTTTGTTCGGTCATATAATAAGACCTCCTTTTGGGA
Source organism: uncultured Eggerthella sp. (assembly GCA_900542265.1). GTDB lineage: Bacteria > Actinomycetota > Coriobacteriia > Coriobacteriales > Eggerthellaceae > Anaerotardibacter. The sequence continues at coordinate 40,471 of UQML01000004.1, forward strand.
GTTATTCGGTTTCATATCTTTTGCGTAAACCGTCTTCAATACTAGCAGATATCAAAGCCTCTAAACAAAATCTCCAAGACCTTTACAGTCTAGTGGTAATTGCTGCAAGACCTCTTTTGTGCCCGAAAGAATTTCTTTGCGCAGATAAACCTTAATAACGGACATACCACATACGCGATTGCACCGCAGAAACTTTTACTACATCACCCGATCGTGGTGCATGAATCATTTGCCCATTGCCAATATAAACGCCCGTATGACCATTTCCCGATGAATAATCATGATATACACAAATATCTCCAGGGCACGGATTGGAAACACGCGTCCAACGGGCGATGGTTGCCGTTGTTGCTAAGCGGGAATAGCGCCCTGTTAAGCAATAGCCAACAAGACCTGAACAATCAAAGCTATTTGGTCCAACAGCTGCCCATTTATAGGGTTTACCAAGCTGCGCATACGCCCGATCAACCACTACATTGCCTGTTACGGTTTGAGGTTTCGAGTTATTCGTACCGCTGCTTGGCTTATGTGACCCACCAGAATTTGTTGCGTTATTCGAGCTGCCCTGGTTGCCTGAATTGTTTGATGCGTTGTTATGATTGCCCGAATTATTGTTGTTATTATTTGCTGATGGATTGTTTGTTATACCGGCATTATTGGCAGCAGCATCACCAGCAGTATTATTCGCAATATCTTGAATTGCTGCAGCCTGATCAGCGGCCTCGCGCGCTGCTTCTTCTTGGCGGATCAGTTCTTGCACCTCAGAAGACAGCCCATTGTAGACTGCTTGAATCTCAGCGGTTTTTGCCTCTGCTTGGTCTTGAATACGCTTAGCTTCATTTGCCTTTTCGGTAGCAACCGCTTCTTGAGTTTCATACTCTACTTTTGCCTCTTGAACCTTAGCGCGGCTTTCTTTGGTCTTAGAAACCAATTCCGCATCATTTTGATTCATAGTTTCAAGCATATTCCAGTTAGTAGCAAACTCTTGAAATGTTGAAGCTCCCAGCAATACATCTAAAAAGGTATTACCTCCCGTGCGATACATTGAACGCGCACGTGTTGCAAGCTCACCTTGATACTCAGAAATCTTGGCAGTTTCTTGTTCAATTTGCTCTTGCGCTTGTTGCACGCGTGCTTGAGCATTGGCACGCTCTTCTTCAGCATTAGCATAATTGTCTGATGCCGCATTGAGCTCACCTTGCATAGCATTGAGCTTATCAAGTGCTTCTTGTGCTTGAGCCTGCTTAGTAGCAAGTGATGGGTCCGCATATGCGCGAGCGCTTGGGTAAGGAAGCAATCCGCACACCAACACTACCGCAAGAACACTTGCAAGAATTGCGCTCTTTTTAGTTCGTATATGCTCGGTCATATAATGACCTCCTTATAAGAGCATGTGGTCTGTTTACTGAGCGTAAAAGTGTAGTTAATAGTACCAGAAATCGGAGCAAATACACAAAGCCCACAAACAGCTATCATGCCTTCTCCACTCCTCTTGTCACAATCTAATAACGACATAAAACACTTGTTCCCACCGAGTATTGCGGTTTAAAAAAGCACATCCCCAAAATGTTGGATTGTGAGTTTACGCAGACTTTTTTCCCTCACATTTTTTATATTTGTTAACAATTTCTGAAATTTGTCGAGCGGCACCTAAAAGAAAACCGGCACCCCTGCTGAGAAGTGCCGGCACATCTTAATGCGTGTATCCTAAGACAAAAAGTATGTATATAGCTCGTTATAACTTTATTGTTAGTGCAATTATCATTGCACGCATTAATAACGTACGTACCACATGCGCGGTTGTACTGCTCCAATCTTGACCACATCACCCGTGTGAGGAGCATGAATCATCTGCCCATTGCCAATATAGATGCCCGTATGCCCTTTTGACGAGGAATAATCATGATAGACACAAATGTCACCGGGCTTTGGATTGGACACACGCGTCCACATACCGATACCCTGCGTGGTAGCAATGCGCTTAGTTGACCCTGTGAGCGCATAGCCAACAAGACCAGAACAATCAAAACTATCTGGCCCCGTTGCACCCCATACATACGGTTTACCTAGCTTAGACTTAGCGCGGGCAATAACCGTATCCGCATCAACTGTTTGCTTCTTATTGTTATTAATAGGGGTATTAGGACGATAGGTTGAATACGAGCTTGCGTTGCTTCCGCTTTGAATAGCTTTGATGGCTGCTTCTTGATCAGCTAACGCCTGCGCCGCCTCTTCATCACTCATGGCAGCAATAGCTTCAGCCGAAAGAGAGGCATAAACGCTCATAATTTGGGCTTGCGTTGCTTCCGCCTGCTCTTTAATGCGTTTAGCTTCTGCCGCTTGCTCTTCTGCTACTTTAGCTTGAGCCTCTGCTTCTGCTTTTGCAGCTTCAACTTGTGCACGCGCCTGCTTAGTTTCTTCAACTAAAGCTGCATCTTTTTCGTTGAGACTATCAAGAATTTCCCAGTTATTCGCAAATTCTTTAAAGGTAGTTGCACCCAAAAATACGTCTAAGAAACTTGTACTGCCACTGCGATACATAGCACGAGCACGCTCACCTAACTGCGTTTGGCAAGACTCAATCTTGGCATTGGCTTCAGCGATTTGAGCTTCAGCTTCTTTTACGCGTTTTTGCGCTTCTTCAAGCTGTACTTGAGTTTCGTAGTAGAAGTTAGACGCTGCGTCTAACTCTTCTTGCATGCTGTTGAGCTCACCGAGAGCACGCTGCGCATCTGCCTTTGGATCAGCATACGCAGTGGAAACAGGAAGCATTAAACCTGCTACTAGCAAACATGCAATAAGTATGGAAAAAATGCTTTTTTGAGTGTTGTACTTTTGCCCGATCATAAGTGCCTCCTTAAACAGAGGACAGCAACACACAATATGCATCAATGGATTACACAATAGCAAATTTAACGTAACAAATCTATTACAGGATTTGTGGAATATGAAAAGTTATGCATAAATCACACAATTCATGCGCACAGGTATATGCCTGTCGTAGCACTATACAAAGGAGGAAGCACGTTCAAAACGTTTGCTCCCTCCCCACTTCACGAATATGTAGCAACTTGCGACTATGCGTTGCGTTCGCGTTTGATTTCCTCAGAAACTGCATCGGCAGCTACTCGGGAAGCAACCGCTTCAGCAAGGACACCCTGTTCTTGGGACGTACTTCCCTGTGCGGCCACCGCTTCTTCTTCCGTTGAGATAGTCATCAGCGTTTCCTCTGCTTGTGCGTCAGCGTCACGACGTTTTATGTGCTCAACGCCATACGCACGACGTGCTGCATTGTGAGCATCATGAGTTTGCAAGTTAGAACCTTCAGGAATAACAGGCTCAAAATGCTGATTGCGATCTGCTGCTATCTTTGCTTGAACACTTAAGAAGACAAAACCTAAGATGCCAGCCAAAAGCGATGCGGCAAGAATAGCGACCTTAGCTGCCGTAATATCAACGGGGCTAACAAAGGCGAGATTGGCAACAAAAATTGCCATAGTAAAACCTACACCGCCCAAAAGAGCTGCACCCACAATGTGTGCCCAGTTAACATTTTCGGGCAAACTTGCAATCTTGGTTTTAACAATGATGAGACTCATCAAGCAGATACCCAAAGGCTTACCTAAAAGAAGACCAAAAAAGACACCCAAAAATACCGGGCTTGCGAAAAGCATTCCCATGTCTCCACTCAAGAAAGCAACATCTGCATTAGTAAGCGCAAATAATGGCAAGATACAGAAATACACCCATGGATAGAGCATGCGCTCAAGGCGTGTTGCTGGAGGAATGACTTGAAGCGAAACGCGAGCTAAACGAGAGACTGAGTCAAGATAATCCGCTTGTCCAATAACAGGAAGATGAGGGGTATAGTGCTTGCGTACTTCTGCCATACGCGAGTGCGACCACTCTGAATAGCTTGCAAGATTAACGCGAGTTCCTGAAGGGATAGCAAAAGCAAGCAAAACGCCTGCAATAGTCGAATGAACACCCGAACTAAAGATGCAAAACCATAACACTACACCCAATAACAGATAGGGCAACAAAGCATAGACATGTGCTTTATTCATTGCGATGAGTGCAATGAATACAATGCCTGCAAAAAGGAGCCACATTAAATCAGGACTATGACCATAGAAGATTGCGATAACCAAAATAGCAATGATGTCATCAGCGACAGCAAGAGTTGAGAGGAATACGCGCACGCCCGAAGGAACTCTATCGCCTAACAGAGCAAGGATACCAAGCGCAAACGCGATATCAGTAGCTGTCGGTACACCCCAGCCACCCATTGTTTCAGGACTAGAAGCGTTAAGGAACAAATAGATAGCAACAGGAGCAAGAACACCACCTATAGCTGCAGCGATAGGCAGAATAGCCTGGCGCAAATCAGTAAGTTCGCCAACCGTCATCTCGTATTTAATCTCGAGACCAACCAGCAAAAAGAAAAGCGCCATTAACACATCGTTGATAATGTGCGCAAGCGACATAGAAGACGCTGCTGCGCCAAAACCTATTGTGATTTCAGTATGCCAAAACTCAACAAACGGACCATGTGCTGTGGTATTTGCAATAATCAAAGCAATGATTGCCCCGAGTAGCATAACGCCTGCCGCTTTAGTAGTTGAATGTGTGAGATCAACCCATTTGAGATAGCGGCGCTGATGATGGGCAACCTCATCGATATATACCGTTTCTGGACCTGTGCTCTGTTTTTTTTCACTCATTAAGATGATTCCCCTTCCAAGGATTTCAACTATAAAGCATTCTTGCTCATAATCTGCACAGATAAGCATTTGGCTACAAAGCTGAAACATTCAGGAAAGGAACATGATAATAAAGAGGCGCTTGGAAGCCTAGATCGTGAAGCGATATAAACAAAAAAGATACAGGTTTCGTGGTTTGAGGAGCAGATTTATGAAAATCTCCGGAAAGTGCGATACACTAGTAATTACTTTAGACGGTTGACGAGGGGTTAATATGACCGTGGAAAGCATCGGGGAGTTCAAATACTATTACTCTCTATCACGCTTATTCTAGTCTGCTTAACTCATCGTTAATTTATTGGTTGTAACCCTACGAACACAAGAGGTGAAACGAATGGATATCACCATCACGGGCCGTAAAATGCCAATCACTGATGCATTGCGTGATTATGCCGAGGAGAAAATTGGCAACGCAATGAAGGTTATGGATATTGATCCGTTAACTGCTGAGGTTGTTTTAGAGGTTGAGAAAAACCCCGCTAATCCAACACCAGCTTGCTGCGAAGTTACTATGCGTGCACGCGGTCACATCATTCGTGTTGAAGAGCACGAAGAGAATATGTATGCCGCTATCGATGTTGCTTCAGCAAAGGTTTTGCGTCAGTTACGCAAATATAAGACCCGCGTTATCGACAAAAAGATTGCTTCTGCCCCCGCAAAGAGCGCTCCAGCAACCGAGCTTGACTTGGACGCTTTGATGGATGAACTTTCTGGTGGAGACGAGATCGTACGCGTAAAGGAAATCACCCTTGATCCATTGACTGAAGAAGAGGCTTTGATCCAGATTGATCTGTTGGGTCACGACTTCTTTGCCTACATTGATCGCGATTCTAACGAAGTCAATATTTTGTATCGCCGTGACAATGGTGGCTATGGTTTGCTCAAGCAGGTTGAAGCTTAATTCAATCTAACGACTACCCTAAAAATTCTTCCTAAAAAGAAAAAGCCTCCTCGCTCATTACGAGTGAGGAGGCTTTTTACGTAACTTAATCAACTTACTCTATCCCATCCTGGGAATAACGACTTAAAAATGCCTTAGTGCGGTTGTGCTGAGGATTATTGATGACCTCTTTTGCAGGACCTTCTTCAACAATAACGCCTTTATCCATAAAGATGATGCGATCTGCAACATCACGCGCAAATGCCATCTCATGCGTAACAATAACCATAGTCATATGCTTTTCTGCCAAAGAGCGAATGACTTTAAGCACCTCTTGAGTCAACTCAGGATCAAGCGCACTGGTTGGCTCATCGAAAAAGAGAATGTCAGGTTGCAAACAAAGCGCACGCGCGATGGCAACGCGCTGTTGCTGTCCACCTGAAAGCTCACAAGGGTAGCTCTCTTCTTTTCCTTCAAGCCCCATCTGCGCTAAGAGCTTACGCGCGAGTGCCTCGGTCTCTTTCTTGTCTCGCTTTTGCGCAATCACAGGCGCTTCCATAACATTGCGCAAAACCGAATAATGCGGAAAGAGGTTAAAGTTTTGGAATACGAGTCCAAAACGCTGTCGAGCAAGTTTGTTAACTTCTTTACCTGCATAGTGAGTTTTTCCTGAAGCATCATTTTGAGCAACAATCAAATCCCCATAGGCAAGCATGCCCGACTCGAAACTCTCTAGTAACGTACAACAACGCAAAAGGGTTGATTTACCTGATCCCGAAGGACCAATGATTGCAACTACTTCGCCGGGGTTAACCTCAAAAGAAATATCTTTTAGCACCATCGTGTTGCCAAAGCTTTTTTCAATTGACTTCACCGTGAGCACATGGCTTGCCAAATCAGCAGGCGTTTCGAGAGACTTTTTTTCGGTGGCCTCACTCATAACTCATCACACTCCCCATCGCCTAATCATGGTAATAGCCCAAGCGCTTTTCGATGCGCGCAATAATAAATTCGACCACAAAGGTAAACACCCAATAAAACACTGCCGCAACCACAAAAGCGACAAGGGTGCCCTGCGAAGAAACGATCGCACGTGCTGTCGTAAACATTTCCGCAACGCCAATAGTGAAAGCAAGCGAGGTGTCTTTGACCAAAACAATGATCTCGTTGCCGAGCGCAGGAACAATACGTTTAAATACCTGAGGAAAGATGATACGGATAAACGTTTGCGCTTTAGTGAGACCCAAGATTTCAGCGGCTTCATACTGGCCACGCGGAATTGATTGAATGCCCGAGCGATAAATCTCTGCAAAGTAGGCTGCATAGTTCATAATGAAAGCAACCACGCACGCACCCATTTTCCAGTCCATGGAAAGTTGCACACCAAAGATGTAATACGGCGCAAAAAAGATAAACATCAACTGCAGCATCAAAGGCGTACCGCGCATGATAGAAATATAAATCCTAAAAATCCACGATATGGGTTTAATTTTACTCATGCGCCCGAGCGCGACAAGCACACCTAAGGGTAGAGCACCCAACAACGTAAAGAAGAAAATCTGCAAGGTGACTAAAAAGCCCTCCGAAAGCAGACCAAGCATGGTTGAAAAATCCATGTCTCTCCCCTTACCTCTTTGCGATGGGGCGCAAACGCTTTGCATCACAAAGAAACTCTCAACAACGTAAAACGTGCGAACAGCACCCAAAGTCAAGGAAAGCTGTCCGCACGTAGCCTTTTATCGAGGCAATCTAATCTGCACGATTAGATGGTTGGTACAAAACTATTGCAAAATCCATTTATCGATAGTGATCTGACCAGGATAATGAGAAGCAATCTCCTCTACCGTGCCATCCTTGTACATCTCAATAAGGGTAGCCTGGATAGCATTGGTAAGTTCAGTATTGCCGGTCTTTGCACCAACAGCATAGGTTTCAGAAGAAACAGGAGTGTCTAAGATAACATAGCCATCTTTACCCTGGATCAAGGTCTGAGCTGCAGGTAAGTCGATAGCTACCGCATCAGCTGCACCAGATTCAAGGTTCATGAGTGCCGTGTTGTAATCAGGAACCGTCTCTAAAGATTTAAAAGTAGAGCCCAGTGACTCGTAGTAGTCGCCACCTTCAGCTAACTGATCATAAGCAGGTGCGTTAACCTGAGCCACAACAGTCTTACCAGCAAGATCCTCAAACGTGGTAATACCAGAGTTGTCGCGGGTTAAAATAATCTGGTCGTTTGTGTAATAAGGCTCAGTGAACTCAAACTGACCTTCACGTCCTTCTTTGGTAAAGCCATTCCAGATAACGTCGATGGTGCCAGAATCAATCTGAGCATCCTTGGTATCCCAATCGATTGCCATTGGCTCGTATTCCCAACCATTGCGCTTTGCAACTTCTTGAGCTAACTCAAGGTCGAATCCGGTGTACTCACCATCATCACCACGGTAGCCAAAAGGAGGGAAGTTCTCATCAAAACCGACAACAAACTTCTCGTCATCACCTAAATAGCTTTTTTCAGACTGCTTCGTATCATTGTTGTTATCGCAGCCGACCAAAAGCGCAACGCTTAAGCAGCAAACGCATGCAACACTCAACAATAACAAGAGCTTCTTTTTCATAAACAACCTCATGCTTTCTTGTACTACAAACAATAGAATGTCTTCTTTTATACTCTATTGCCCTATCGTCACTTTACTCAAATAAAGTAGCTGCAGTATATCATGGAGCTCTTCAATCTCTCAGGCGCATGCCCCAAGCGGAGTCAAAGCCTAGACTGCTGACATTATGCAGTCTTACAGCTAGTAAGAATCTGTTAGACTTGAGCGCATGAAAGATCCGATTGTCATACGCATTGCGACATCTACAGATGCCTCCGGCATCCAGCAAATTTATGCGCCGTATGTTAAGGAGACGGCCATCACATTTGAATACGACGTGCCAACGAAAGCTGAATTCGAGCGTCGCATCGCTACAACGCTTGCGCGTTACCCCTATATTGTGGCCGAGCTTGACGGCGAGATTGTAGGGTATGCTTACGCTTCTGCATTTCGCCCCCGCATTGCGTATGTTCACTCCATTGAGACTTCTATTTATGTTTCGCGCATACATAAAGGTTATGGCATAGGGCGAGCTCTCTATGAATGTCTTTTTGCACTCCTTGCCGCACAAAATGTCTACAACGCCAACGCCTGTATTGCCTATTGCGATACAGAAGATGAGCACCTTGATCACACGAGCATCCATTTTCATGAGCGTCTCGGTTTTAAGCCCTGTGCGCGATTCGAAAAGTGCGGCTATAAGTTTGATCGATGGTTTGACATGGTATGGATGGAGCGCTTTTTGGCTGATCACCCCGATAAGCCAGCGCCCTTTATTCCTTTTGCAGAGCTCCCTCAAGAAAAAATCAGCGCCCTCCTGGGATAAACTCGCGCATGCAAATCATCCCTTATAAGAAAGACGCTGACATAGAGATAGATAAGACGTTAAACCTTGCCTGTACGCTTTAGAAGTAATAGCCACTACTCATCATTAAGGCAACACTGCCAAGCCAGACTACTAAGCCAAGTGCAATACCGACAATGCCACAAATGTAGCCAGCCTTGGAATATCCTTCAAGTCCAAAAGTTTTTTTGTCCTTGTTGCCATAAACAATAGCAATGCCACCTAAGATAAATGCAATCAACGGCGATATAAGCGCAGCAACAATGGAGAGAATACCGCACACCATAACCATAGTTTGATGATTCTTGGGTGCTGCTGGTGGATAAGGCGGCATACCAGGTTGGCCATAATAAGGTTGATTAGGCTGCTGTATAGGAGCACCTGGCTGTGGTGGAATTCCTTGCCCTGGCTGCACATAAGGGTTTTGGCCCGGTTGCGTCTGCTGATACCCTCCACCTCGATACGCCTGATAAGCACTTTGCTGGGTGCCCTGAGGCTGAAATGTTTGCTGTGCCTGCTGCTGAGGCTGTTGTGACACTTCAGGAGCCGGTGGCACTGGTGCCGGTGGCACTGGTGCAGGTGGTACGGGTTGCGCTACTTGCGCTGCTTCAGGAGCCGGTGACACTGGTGCCGGTGGCACTGGTGCAGGTGGTACGGGTGCGGGTGGTACTGGTGCGGGCGTTTCCGCACTAGCATCACTATTGTTTTGCGGGTTGTTATTTTCTTCACTCATAGCAATCCCCTTCTTTCAAACGAGGCGACAAATAAGGCCGTAGTTGGAATTAAGTAACTCTTTAAGTCTAGGGCTACACAATCCCCGTCATATTGTTGATTAGGTTATTTATTAGACAGAACTAAATAAGCATGAATACCCAACCCAAAATGGCAACACCAATAACAGCGAGGCCCAAAGTACGCGGCCACTTAGGTGGATAATCATCGCCATAATCTTGCTTATCTAAGTTATTCAAGCCAATAACAATCGAACCACCAACAAGCGTGATGAAAGGTGACAGAAATACGCATGCACACGATATAACCGCAACAACAATTTCAGAAATAGTATGAAGCTTAGGAACGTATTCTTCTTCCTCTTGAGGATCTTCCTCAACAACGTCTTCTTCTACAATCTCTTCGATCTCATCGCCACGTTCAGCTGCTTTTTGCGCCTTAATTTCTTTATTAGCACGCTCATTGCGCGCACGTGCTTTTTCTGCCTTCTTTTTTTTGGTTACCATGCAAACTCCTCAAGCCGACAAGAGGTCTTGGGCTTCTCTCATAAAAAGTGTATTTACGTAGAATACCTGAAATTGATTAACCTGTCTGATAGAACCTAACGAATCTTAACAAAGTTCAAAATCGCAAGAGCAACCGCAAAGAGTGCCGAAACACCAAAAGCAAGCTGATATCCAAGTTCGACTGAACCCAACGTTGGACCAAGTGTGATAGCAAAGACCATCATTGCCGTGCCCAAAGAGGCACATGCTTGACGGATTGACGAGCTCCACGACGACCCATCGACCACAATATCTTTAGGCAACGTTGCCATAGAGAAAGTTGTCAGCGGAGACATAAGAAGCGAAACACCGCTTGCACGCACCGACTGCATAAGCAGCAAAAGCCAAAATGGCATACCTTCATAGACAAAGATCATCCACACCGAACCGACTGCAAGACAAAGCGAGCCTACAATCACAACGGGACGTTCGCCAACCTTGTCAGTCAGAATGCCTGCGAGCGGATTGAGGATAAGCGCCGCTATAGTACCAGGTAAAAGAGCCATACCTGCTTGTAGCGCAGTACCACCCCAACAGCCCTCAACAAAAAGTGGCAGGATGAGCGTAATACCCATAAAGCACCCTGAGAGCAAATTAAGTGACCAAAAACCCACTCGGTAGTGTTCAGAGTTAAAGATTTCCATATGGATGAGCGGATGGGCAATGCGTTTTTGCCGCCGCACAAACAACCACAACACCCCCGCGCCAATAATAAGGGGGATCCAAATAAAGGGATGATGGAATTCATAGTTTGACACGTTAGTAAATCCCATCAACAAACAGCAAAGCGCAATGGATGAAAAAATGAATGAGAGAATGTCAAAACGCGCATCTTGGTGCGGACTCTTTTCGGAATCGATGAGCGTCACCGTTGCAAGAATCAATAATAGGCTCGCAGCAAGCAACAAAACAAAAAACATGCGCCAACCAAATTCGATAACCACCCAGCCACCAATAGTCGGTCCAATGTTAGGAGCAAAGCCCAGCGCGATACCAGCAATACCCATCACCGTCGCTTGCTGTCCCGGCGGAAATGAAATCATGATCACACTCATCATCATAGGCATCATAATGCCCGCCGATACCGCCTGTAACACACGCCCCACAATAAAGAGCGCAAAATCCCACGCAAGCATATCCACAATTGACCCAGCGCAGAGCAGCCCAATCGATATAAGCACTAATTGCTTAACGCTAAACCGCCGCATGAGATACGTGACCACGGGAACCGTAATACCCAGCACCAGCATGTAGAGTGTCGTCATCAGCTGTCCAACGCCGACTTCAACCCCAAAATCCGGCGCAATACTCGAAAACATGGCATTGAGGGATGTCTGAGACAAATTGCCAAGACAGCAGTTGCAGATGATAATAGCGATGAGCACAATCACCTTGGTGCGTTGTCCTTTAATGGGCGAGTGCATGATTGCTATCTCTCACCTCCTGCTGAGTTTCCTTACCCTCAACTTTACCTGATATCTCTTATACCCACGGCGCATATACAGCAAAGGTGTTCTAAAATACCTACAAAAGTAATCCCTTTAAACTCTTGCTGCATCGTATGACTGATCCCCAAAACCATACCACTCAAAATAAATCCACCCCATCGCCCCAAAAAACACCCGGCGCTGAAGAAGGCAGCAATACTGCACGCAGAAAACGTACGTATGCCTGCTTTTTTAGTTGGGTCGCTGTCGTGGCTGTTGCCGTGTTCATTTTTTACATGTCAGCAAAAACCGCCCAAACACTTGACAACAATTCAGGAATTATCTCGCTTATCAAACAAGCACTGGCCGCCTGCGCAGCCCAGCTCTTTGGTCATGATGTCGACATCTCCCCCATCGGCCATTTTTGCGAGTTTTTTCTTTTGGGCGCTGCCCTCTGTAATGCTTTGCGTTTTAGCATATCACCCCGGATGTCATTTATTGTTGCATCCGTACTTGCAAGCGCCTATGGCGTAAGCGATGAACTTCATCAGATCTTTGTACCCACCCGCTCGTGCGATCCTCTCGATTGGGTAGTAGACACCGTTGCTGCTCTGTTAGGAGCACTCCTCATACGCAACATTATGCAAGCCATACGCAAACGGCGCGCGCATCGCGGATAACGAAGTTATTGTTTTTATGAAGCCTGACTATACTTTCTTGCTCAACCCTTTTATGATGGATGAACTCGAATTACCGCCTTTTTGAGGGGAAACGCGGCAGTATTTCAGTCATACAAGGAGGGGCTCGCTATGGCTACAAAACCCGACAATGGAACACTTCCTATCATTACTAAACCCTACGGAGGCGTAGAGGTAGAAGAACGCAAGAAAACAATGTCGCGCGGCTTATCGGCCGAAGAAATTGACAAGCGCAATGCTATTCCGACTACCAATCCTGTTGGGGAGCCTTTACGCATACTTGCAGAAGAGCGCTATTCAGAAAACGATACTGTTGTCCACTACAAGCCACAACATCCCAATGATCCCGGTCCTGCCGCATCGCGCCCTGAGGTTGAGGGACTTGTCAAAGAGGCACAAAAAATTACGGATCGCATTGGCGTGAAAGTCACTAAAAATGATCCTGATTATTGGGGACTTGCTTCGGTTATAACCGAAGATGAGGTAGCTGTTACGCGCGTTATGAAGGTACGCGTACCGCAAACGTTTGCCCAGCTCAAAGAAGCAACACATCTTGACGATGGGGTTTTGCAAGACTTGTTAGATAGTTTGAGTGTCAAAGGCATCATCGAATATAACTGGGAAAATCTTGACGGCAAAAATCCGCACCACGAAAAACGCTACGTTCTTCCCATGTTTGTTCCTGGTTCCGCGGAGTTTACCGTTATGAATCAAGAGCAGCTCGAAGAGCATCCTGAAATTGCCACCTTCTTTGAGCGCATGGCATATTTACCCCTTACAAAAGTGACCAAAATGGTGCCTCCCGGAGGAGCCGGTATTGGCATGCATGTTATTCCAGTCGAACAAGCAATCACGTTTGAAAACGAAGCGGCTGATGTTGAGCGCATTTCGCACTGGCTTAAAAAATATGATCGCTTTTCTGTTGGCGCTTGCTCGTGCCGTCAAGCGGAGCGCGTACGAGGAGGCAATGCAGGTAGTGATCCTCAAAACTGGTGTATTGGCTTAGGGGATATGGCTGACTACTGTGTCGAGACGGGAAAAGGTCATTTTGCTACCTATGATGAAGTGCTCGACATTCTCATTCTGGCCGAGAAAAATGGTTATGTGCACCAGATTACAAATATCGATGGACAAGACAAAATCTTTGCTATTTGTAACTGCGATGTAAACGTCTGTTATGCGCTGCGCACCTCGCAACTTTTTAATACGCCCAACATGAGTCGCTCTGCTTATGTGGCTCACGTTGATCCCACCCACTGTGTAGCGTGTGCCGGATGCGTTGAGGTATGTCCTGCTGGTGCTGTTCAACTCGGGCAAAAGTTCACGACACCCGAAGGCTCCATCGCCTACCCCAAGCAACCACTCCCAACCTTGTCATGGAGCGAGGCCGATTGGGATCCCAACTACAAAAACAATAACCGCATCGAAACCCATGAAACAGGCACGGCACCTTGCAAGACCGCTTGTCCTGCACATGTTCCGGTGCAGGCCTATTTGCGCAAAGCGGCTGAAGGGGATTATCGTGCGGCGCTTGAGCTCATCAAGAAGGAAAATCCTTTTCCCGCAGTTTGTGGGCGCATCTGCAATCGTCGCTGTGAGACAGCTTGCACGCGCGGCACCATTGATGAGGCAGTAGCTATTGATGAGGTAAAGCGCTTCATTGCGGAAAAGGATTTGGAAGCAGAGCATCGCTTTGTGCCCGAGGTGGTTCCGCCTTCAACGCGCGGTGCCTTCCCCGAAAAGATTGCCATTATTGGCGCTGGTCCTGCTGGCCTTACCTGCGCCTATTATCTAGCAACCCTCGGTTATGCTCCCACGGTATTTGAGCGCGCCGAAAAACCCGGCGGCATGATGACCTATGGCATTCCTTCGTTTAAACTCTCGCAAGAAATTGTCGATGCTGAGATTGATATCCTGCGTGAACTGGGCGTAACCTTCAAATGCGGAGTCGATGTCGGCCGTGACGTCACCCTTAATGAGTTGCGCAACCAAGGATTTGATGCTTTCTACCTTGCCATTGGCGCACAAAAAGGTCGCATGGCAGGCATTCCAGGTGAAGATCTAGGCGATGTGGTTTCTGCGCTCGACTTCTTACGCGACGCGCTCAGTAATCCTGCCGCCAACCTTTCCGGCGACGTCGTTGTCATTGGCGGTGGCAATGTTGCTATTGATGCGGCGCGCGTCGCACGGCGTCAAGGCGCTGAGAGCGTCACTATGATTTGCCTTGAAAGTCCTGATGAGATGCCAGCATCTGAAGAAGAAATTACCGAAGCACGCGCTGAAGATATTACCTTTGAGTACGGCTGGGGACCTGCGCGCATTGAAGCAGATGCAGCAGGCAACGTGAACGCTATTACCTTCCGCAAATGCACGCGCGTCTTTGATGAGAACAGGGTGTTTAACCCGCTTTACGACGATGAGCAAACACAAACCATCCCCTGTACTAAGGTTATCATGGCCATAGGTCAAGCAATTGACTGGGGTGATCTACTTGCAGAGAGCTCCGTCGAACTCAGTCGCGGAAATCGCGCCTGCGCTGACCCCGTTACGTACCAAACAGCAGAGTCTGACATCTTTGTGGGCGGTGATGCCTATACCGGTCCGCAGTTTGTTATTGATGCTATTGCCGCAGGTCATGAGGCCGCTATAAGCCTCCATCGCTTTGTACAAAAAGGAAGTTCCCTCACCACCGGGCGCAACGCACGTCATTATGTTGAGCTTAATAAATCCAATATCGTTTTCCCTGAAGGCTATGATCATGCAGGCAGACAACAAGTCGGGTGCATACCTCCTGCAAGCTTGCGTCATAACTGGGATGATCCTACACATACATTGAGTGAAGATCAGATTAAAACCGAATGTGCCCGTTGTCTTTCCTGTGGTGCGAGCATCGTTGATGAAAACAAATGTATTGGATGCGGATTATGTACGACACGCTGTGAGTTTGACGCTATCCACTTACACCGTGATCATCCTGAATGCTCCACTATGGTTCCGAGCGAAGACAAGATCAAAAAGATTCTTCCTAATGCAGGCAAGATGCTGATCAAAAAGATTCTTCACCAAGAGCAAAGCTAGGAAACACCTTATGCATGAACTTGGCATAGTCTTTGCACTCATTGACACCCTTGAAGATACCGCTGCTGAGCACAACCTGACCTCTATCCAGAAAGTGACCGTTGATTTGGGTGAGGTGTCTGGTGTGGTAACTGCGTTTTTCACGGATGCATGGGAGTGGGCTTCAGATAAACATGATCTTTTGCGGGGAGCGGAATTAGAGATTTTCACGATCCCTGCTGTTACGATTTGCAATGATTGCGGACGCACCTACCCCACGGTCGAACATGGGCGTATCTGCCCCTATTGCAAAAGCCCCCACACAGAACTTCTGCGAGGAAACGAGCTTGAAGTTCGCTCAATTGAGGCTGAATAAAATCAAGAATAAGAATGACCACCTGTCGGGATAAACCAGATAAAACAGGCGGTCATCTTAAAGAAAGTAGAAATACAAGAGGGGTATTGTATTTCTTAAAGCCACAACCTGTTACGCGTTCAGATTGTGTGACTTATTGTATTTTCCCACGTCATCGCCAATTTTTCCAATGTTTTGTCATATTTTCTATAGGTGTTTCCTATATATTGGAACGATTCATACGAACCCCCTGCGTAGAGCCCTAGTAGATAGCTTGTGAAGAATTGTCCTCGTCGAAAATTCTTCACGAGAAGTCCACTTATAACCTAGTTTGACCCATCGGCATAATTACGCTACTTGCTTCCCATCGCCAAGATAAACGCTTGACTACAATCGAGACATCAACCTAAAACCCATTTACTTATCCTTAAGGAGGACAAATCATGGGATTTCTTGAAGGCAAAACGGCCATTATCACTGGTGGCGGGCGCGCTGTCTTAAAAGATGGTTCATGTGGATCAATCGGCTATGGCATTGCAACGGCTTATGCTAAAGAAGGCGCAAATCTGGTAATCACTGGTCGTAATGTTCAGAAGCTTGAAGATGCCAAAGAAGAACTCGAGCGTTTGTATGGCATTAAAGTTTTACCTGTACAGGCTGACGTAAGCGCAGGTAATGACAATAAGGCAACCGTACAAAAGGTGATTGACCAAGCAATCGCTGAGTTTGGTCGCATTGATGTTTTAATCAACAACGCTCAGGCATCCGCTTCTGGCGTGTCTCTCGCTGAGCATACAACTGATCAGTTCGACTTGGCAATTTATTCTGGTCTTTATGCTGCGTTCTACTACATGCAAGCATGCTACCCTTACCTGAAAGAAACCAAGGGAACTGTTATTAATTTTGCTTCTGGTGCTGGTCTTTTTGGCAATGTTGGCCAATGTTCTTACGCTGCAGCTAAAGAAGGCATCCGTGGCTTGAGCCGCGTTGCAGCAAACGAATGGGGCTCTGACGACATCAACGTAAACGTTGTATGCCCTCTTGCTTGGACCGCACAGCTCGAAAACTTTGCTGAAGCATATCCTGATGCATTTGAAGCAAACGTTCATATGCCTCCTATGGGACATTATGGCAACGTCGAAACCGAAATTGGTCGCCCTTGCGTCCAGCTTGCTTCTCCTGACTTCAAGTTCATGTCAGGCGAGACCATTACCCTTGAAGGCGGCATGGGCTTGCGTCCGTAAGGATTAGCTCCTAAAGAGATTGCAACAATTCCCCTTTGGTCATATGATCAGAGGGGATTTTTTCGTTTTTGAAAGTTTTTTGACAAAACAGGGGCATTGTGTGAGGCCACCATTTATATGGCGACCCAGCTCAACCCCATCGCTTGCTTAAAAAGAAACAAAATCCTCACAGAAGGCGCTGGTTTTGTCATAGTTTCTCTAATATTGTTTGACGCTTTGTAGCTACCTTCACGAGAACCCTCGCTATAAGTTCCATCTCGTCCAAAAGTGTTCAAAAAAGTGCCCACGAGTGAAGAGCATAGGGACTCGTAACACTCTGAGGGCGTGACTGCAAAGGACGGCATGAAAAAGAGCCTCTACTGGAGACAAGGTCGACCGCAAAGGCTCTACTCACACAAACGATGCACGACACCGCGGCGAATGCTCGTTTCGCAAATCTTTATGAGCACTATCAGCTCGGATGAAACGCTACTCGCAACGTTACCCAGAGCGCTACTTGGCTTCCTCTTGTGTGTTTACTTGAGCAACAACATCGGCAACTTTAGAAGCAAATTGATCACGCTCTTCAGGAGTCATCATCTTGATGTGCTCCTCAAGGGCAGAATCTTTTACCTGGTCAGCTGCATCGGTTACCTTTTTTGCAAGCTCGCCATTGATTTCCTTGCCCTGATCAACGGTCAACTGACCCTGGTCGATCATCTTATCAATAACTTCTTGAGCCTTGTCAGCGGTGATGGCCATTGCGCCAACACCTGCTAGAAAAATGTCTTTAAAAATATTTCCTGTTGCCATTCTTATTCACTCCCTTGCATGCGCGCTTTACCTTCGCCGCCATGTGACGAAGTCTTTCTTATGCACGCTTCTATCCTTTTGACTACCTTAATAATACCTATCTGCTCAGCGCAAACTACAACAGCGCAACTCTTAAACCGCTCTGTTACCTTGTCGCTATCAAGGGTTAACTTAACACCCTCATCGAGCCTGAATTAACAGCTTGGCGGCATAGTATCCGTCACAAATCCCTTCACAAAATTAGGGATTGCGCAAAGCACTTTATAGCGATAAAGTAAGTACACGTTCTTTTGAACACACCGATAAACCGTTGAAGCGGAAGTAACGGTGATTGAGCGCTCACAGAGAGCCAGGGGTGCTGAGATCCTGGCAGTATGCAGATCATCAAATGGGCCGCTGAGGGCGTAGCCAAACGCAATCGTGTGCGCAAAACACAAGCGCAACCAAGATGGCGGAGTATCTACGACGTGCGGGATGAACGTTATCATCCAGGGATATGTTGGTATCCTGCTAAGCGCATTGCTTCTTGCAAGTGATGAATCAAGGTGGCACCGCGAGCTTTCAGCCCGTCCTTGAAATGACGCATTCGTCAAATCAAGGATGGGCTTTTTTAATGCTTCTCTTTTTGGCGATGGGTCGCAAACACCCTATAACAACAACCCGGCTTACCCGGTAGAGGCCATAAGCACAAGAGAAAGCAGTGCACTATGAACGCACCAACATCACATAACGAACTTGCAGTTAATCTCACAAAACAACAAGCAAAAGACATCCTCATTCAGGGCGCCTACGACATCGTGCCTCTTTCCTGTGAACTCTATGCAGATGCCTACACTCCTATTACTGTGTTGCGCATCTTGCAATCCGTTAGCAATCATTGTTATTTACTCGAATCCGTTGAAAACGCTCAAAAGTGGAGTCGCTACACCTTTTTAGGCTATGACCCTACCCTTGAAATCACCTGCACAAAAGGCGTCCTAGCACTCACGGAAAACGGTATCACTGAAACTAGACAAACGTCTGATCCAAGTATCGAGATTCGCGAGGTTTTAAAAACACATAAATCTGTCCGTCTTCCGGGGCTTCCTCCCTTTACCGGTGGCCTTGTGGGGTACTTTTCTTATGATTATCTCGCGTATGCTGAGCCAAGTTTACGCCTTGACGCACCCGATGAAGAAGGCTTCAAAGACGTTGACTTAATGCTTTTTGATAAACTCATCGCCTTTGATAATTTCCGCCAAAAGATCATCCTGATTGCAAACGTCTACGCCCAAGATTTCGACGCTAGCTATGAACGCGCCTTAGAGGAACTTGCAAACATGAAGGCCCTTTTAGAAACGGGCACACCGCACCCCATTGAGCCCGGCAAGATCACCTCAGAATTTAGAGCGCTTAAAAACGAAGACACTTACTGCGCTATGGTTGAACGCGCCAAACATCACATTTTTGAGGGCGATATTTTCCAAGTGGTCCTCTCTAACCGCCTTGATGCAGACTTTGAAGGAAGCCTGCTTGATACCTACAGGGTGTTACGCACAACAAACCCATCGCCGTATATGTTTTATTTCTCAAGCGATGATATTGAACTTGCTGGTGCTTCCCCTGAAACACTCGTCAAGCTTGAAGGCACTACGCTTCATACATTTCCGCTTGCAGGAACCCGTCCGCGAGGCGCGACTGAGACAGAAGATAGCGCTATCGAAACAGAACTCCTTGCAGATGAAAAGGAACTTGCTGAGCACAACATGTTAGTCGATCTGGGTCGCAATGACTTGGGACGCATCTCTGAGTTTGGCAGCGTGGAAGTAGAAAATTACCTCGAGATTGAGCGCTTTAGCCATGTGATGCATATTGGATCCACCGTACGCGGTGCCATCCGTCCTGACAAAGATGCACTTGACGCTATTAAGGCGGTGCTTCCCGCGGGCACGTTATCTGGTGCGCCTAAGATTCGTGCCTGCCAAATCATTAACGATCTCGAACAGTCAGCTCGCGGCATTTATGGTGGCGCAGTAGGCTATCTCGACTTCACGGGCAATCTCGATTTATGCATCGCTATCAGGCTCGTTTTTAAGAAAAACGGTAAGGTGTTTGTCCGTTCTGGTGCTGGCATCGTTGCTGATTCAGATCCAAAAAAGGAATATAACGAGTGTATTAACAAAGCAAAAGCAGTACGTGAGGCACTCGAGATTGCGCAAGGAGGTCTCCAATGATCTTGCTTATTGATAATTACGACAGCTTTGTCTACAACCTCTACCAATACTTAGGCACGCTCGATCCTGACATTCGCGTGGTGCGCAATGATGCAATTACTGTCGATGAGGTAATCGCGGCCGCACCCAGTCATATCATTCTCTCCCCTGGTCCAGGCAAACCCTGTGATGCCGGCATCTGCCAAGAGCTTATTACCGCGCTTGCTGCCACAACGCCCATTCTTGGCGTATGCCTTGGACATCAAGCAATTTGCGAGGCGTTCGGCGGGCGCGTTAGTTACGCAAAAGAACTCATGCATGGCAAAACAAGTATGATCACCCTTGATTTAACTGATCCCCTTTTTGCAGAGCTACCCTCACAAATCCAAGTGGCGCGCTACCACTCTTTAGCCGCAGAAGCTGACACGCTTCCTAAAGAGATCGTAGTCAGTGCGCAAACAGACGACGGAGAAGTCATGGCTGTACGTCATTCCCACTATCCCCTCCACGGTGTTCAATTCCATCCCGAATCCATCATGAGTCCTGATGGCATGCAGATACTCACTAACTTCTTGAAACTTTGAAGCGTACTTCAATTGCGAGCTTAACCCCACGCTTAGCCTCGCGCTTTAACCCTGTACTTTAAAACTCCGCAATTCAACCTCGCATCCCTAGAAAGGAACTACCATGATTTCAGAAGCCATCCAAAAACTTGTTGTCAAGCAAGACCTCACCTATAACGAAGCCTACGAGGTAATCAACGAGATCATGTCAGGCAATACAACCGCTGTTCAAACCGCCGCGTTTTTGGCCGCACTCTCAACTAAGTCAACTAAGGCAGAAACCATTGAAGAAATTGCGGGATGCGCTGCCGCTATGCGCGATCATGCCACACGCGTTGAGCTCCCGGTACCCGTGCTCGAAATTGTCGGTACCGGTGGCGATAAGGCAGGGACTTTCAATATCTCCACCACAGCTGCGTTCATTATTGCTGCCGGTGGAGTAAAGGTGGCAAAGCATGGCAATCGTGCTGCATCATCCAAGTCGGGCACCGCGGATTGTCAGGAGGCACTTGGTATCAATATTGTGCAAGATCCCGAAATGTGTGCGCGTCTGATTGATGAAGCGGGCATGTGCTTTTTCTTCGCGCAGCACTACCATGCAGCCATGAAATATGTTGGCCCTATTCGCAAAGAACTCGGCTTTCGCACGGTCTTCAATATCTTAGGTCCGCTTACTAATCCCGCCTCACCTGAATACATGCTGCTTGGCGTCTACAGCGACGCGCTTGTCGAGCCTCTTGCGCGCGTACTAACCACTCTTGGCGTCAAGCGCGGCATGGTTGTGTACGGCACCGAAGGCCTTGATGAGCTCTCAAGCGTAAGTGACACCCTTATTTGTGAATTTGGCGATGGGAACTATAAAACCTATACGCTTACCCCTGAAGAATTTGGATTTATTCGCGGCACTAAAGCTGACTTGACGGGAGGAACTCCTCAGGATAACGCCGCTATTACCCTTGATATTTTGGAGGGTCATACCCACGGAGCGCGTCGTGATACGGTTGTGTTAAACGCTGCGGCTGCATTTTATATTGCTGGACGCGTAAACACAATTGCTGAAGGAGTCGCACTTACTCAAGAACTGATCGACTCAGGGGCTGCACTCAAAACACTTGAAGCATATCGCCATCTGAGTAATCAGTAACAACCTGTACTAACCCCACATACCAACCAAGGAGTTATCCCTTATGATTCTTAATGATCTTGCCGCCTACGCTCACGAGCGCGTACGCGAAGCAGAAAAAACTACCCCTCTTGACGTGTTGCGCGCCCAAGCAGAAACACTCGAACCAGCCCATCACGCCTTCTATCACGTGCTGCGCGATGATCCCGAACTTTCCTTTATTTGCGAGCTCAAAAAAGCGTCACCTTCAAAAGGTGTGATCTCAGAAAAGTTTCCCTATCGTTCGATTTTGCATGAGTATATGCGCGGCGGCGCTAATGTCATCTCGTGTCTCACCGAACCTAAATGGTTTATGGGATCCAATGAGATTTTTGAAGACGTGCGCGCCAATACCACACTACCGCTTTTGCGCAAGGATTTTACGGTCAGTGAGTATCAGATTTATGAGGCACACCTCATGCAAGCTGATGCTGTGCTCCTGATTGCCGCGCTCCTCGACACCGACACGCTTTCTCGTTATCTCAAACTGTGCGACGAGCTCGGTCTTGATGCGCTCGTCGAGACTCATGATGAAGCCGAAATTGAATCTGCGCTTGCGGCAGGAGCGCGCATCATTGGCGTTAACAATCGCAACCTCACCGACTTCACCGTAGACTTTTCAAACGCCGAGCGCCTCCGCAATCTCATTCCTTCATCCGTTCTCTATGTCGCTGAATCTGGTGTTAAAACACCCGAGGATGTCGGAGCGGTTGCGCGTATAGGTGCCGATGGGGTATTGATGGGAGAAGCCCTCATGCGTGCCGACAATATTGTTGCCTTCCTACAAGCCTGTCGCACAGCAGCAGATGACGCCTACGAAGCCTACTAGGATTGCTCTCATGAATGCAACAACAATGACAACGTCGATAACTGACGCTATGACGACTTCACCTTTCATTAAATTCTGTGGCGTACACACCCCCGAAGATGCGCAAGCTATTGCCACACTCATACAAGACCCCACGCTTCCTACCGATGCACTCCACTACACGGGATTTGTGTTCTATCCACGCAGTAAGCGCTTTGTAACTGACGAGCAAGCAGCCACTTTACGCACGCTGCTTACTTCCTTCAGTGCAGTAGATGCAGCAGATACTACAGCAGATACTACTGATGCCGCTACCCAGCTTGAAACGGTTGGTGTTTTTGTCGATGAGTCAGTGCGACACATAGCATCCCTTGCGCAAGCGGGAAGCATTACGATTGCACAACTCCACGGATCCGAAGACGAAGCGTACCTTGCCAAGTTACGTGTTCAAGCACCTGGCCTTACCATCTGGCAAGCCTTTATCATGCCTGACGCGCAAGAAGAGCCCGAAGCTTTTGCAGACAAACTTGCACAACTCAACAATTCATCGGCTGATTTAGTGTTAGTTGATGCGGGTATGGGAAGCGGCAAGCGCGTTAACAAGACTGTTCTTGATCAGATCACCCGTCCCTTTATTCTTGCGGGCGGCTTATCGGAAGAGGTTCTTCTTGAAGAAGATCTTACACTCGCCAACAATCCTTACCTTGTTGGCGTTGACGTCAGCAGCGGGATTGAAACACGCGGCAAAACAGATACCGAGACTCGTGGGGCGACAGCACAGGCAACCCCATCGCCACAAAAAGACCCCGTACGGATGCGCAACTTTATCAAGGCGCACGCTCAAGTCTTTAATCCAGAGGCCATGCTGAAAAACGAACAACCAAAACAAATAAATCAAGCAGCACGCGTAAATCAAACAGTAAATCAAGCAGCACACCTGCTCACGAATAAGAAAGGAGCCACAATGGCAGACCAGCCAGCAGACCAGCCCACGAAGGGACGATTTGGAATATACGGCGGGCAGTATATTCCTGAGACGCTGATGAATGCCGTCATTGAACTTGAGGAGGCCTACGAATATTACAAGAATGATCCCGCGTTTCAGGCTGAGCTCAAGGATTTGTTGAACAACTATGCGAATCGTCCCTCGCTTTTGTATTATGCCGAGCGCATGACTAAGGATTTAGGTGGCGCAAAGATTTATCTCAAGCGCGAGGACTTAAATCACACCGGTGCTCACAAAATTAACAACGTTCTTGGCCAGGCCCTACTTGCTAAAAAGATGGGCAAAACACGCTTGATCGCAGAGACCGGCGCTGGTCAGCATGGGGTTGCCACGGCAACGGCAGCGGCACTCCTCGATATGGAATGCGATGTCTACATGGGTAAAGAGGATACCGACAGGCAGGCACTCAACGTCTACAAGATGAAGCTCTTAGGCGCGCGCGTCCATCCGGTTACGAGCGGCACCGCGACACTGAAGGATGCCGTGTCGGAAACCATGCGCGAGTGGACTAACCGCATCGCCGATACACACTATTGCCTTGGCTCCACCATGGGTCCGCACCCCTTCCCTATGATCGTGCGCGATTTCCAATCTGTCATTTCCGCCGAGATCAAAGAGCAGTGCTTAGCGCTTGAAGGCCGTCTTCCTGATGTGGTTATGGCCTGCGTTGGTGGCGGATCAAACGCGATGGGCACGTTCTACAACTTTATTGATGATCCTGAGGTACGCCTCATTGGATGCGAGGCAGCCGGTCGCGGCATTGATACGTTTGAGACTGCGGCCACTATTTCAACAGGATCGGTCGGTATTTTCCACGGCATGAAGTCCTATTTCTGTCAGGACGAATACGGCCAGATCGCACCTGTCTACTCCATCTCCGCCGGCCTTGATTACCCCGGGGTAGGACCTGAGCACGCACATCTCTATGACACCGGTCGTGCTGAATATGTAGGAATTACTGACGATGAGGCAGTTGAGGCCTTCGAGTATTTATCCCGATTGGAAGGCATTATTCCTGCCATCGAATCATCCCATGCTCTGGCGCACGCTATGAAGATTGCACCCACCATGGACAAAGATCAAATCATTGTTGTCACGCTTTCTGGCCGCGGCGATAAAGACTGCGTCGCCATCGCCCGTTATCGAGGAGAAGATATTCATGAGTAATGCACCTATGGACACCAACTTGCAGCCCAATCAACCTGGTCAGCCTAGCCAACCTGACCAGCCTCTCCAACCTGACCAACCTAGCCAGCTTGGTCAGCAGCCCAAAGACCGCATCGCCCAAGCCTTTGCCAACCACAAAGTCTTCATCCCCTTTATCACCTGCGGAGATCCCACTCTTGAGATGACCAAAGTGTTTGTCCGTGCGCTCGCTGACGAAGGCGCTGATCTTATCGAGCTAGGCATCCCTTTTTCTGATCCCACCGCAGAGGGTGTGGTCATCCAAGATGCCAACTTACGCGCACTCACCGGCGGCGTAGATACCGACAAGATCATGAACATGGTTAAAGAATTGCGCACTGGTTCTGATGGCGGTGAGCCCGTAACTATTCCTTTTGCGTTCATGACTTACGCTAACGTGGTCTACCATTACGGAACCGAGCGATTCTGTAAGAAAGCTGCCGAAGTAGGCGTTAATGCCCTCATCTTGCCCGATGTCCCCTTTGAGGAAAAGCAGGAATTTGCTGACGCCTGTGCTGAGGCAGGCATCGCACTTGTGCCGCTGATTGCTCCAACCTCCGAGGAGCGCATCGCCCGTATTGCAGCCGACTCCGAAGGGTTCATCTACCTCGTGTCGTCCCTGGGTGTTACCGGCATGCGTTCTGAAATCACCACAGACCTCGGCGCTATTGTCGCAAAAATCCGCGAAGCAACCGACACACCTTGCGCGATTGGATTTGGCGTTTCTACTCCTGAACAAGCGCATCGTATGGCTCAAACTGCCGATGGGGCTATCGTGGGTTCAGCTCTTATCAATGTGATTGCCAAGCATGGCAACAATGCTGAAGATGCCTTGCGCTCCTATGCACGCACGATGATTGAAGCAGCACATAGTGCCTCATAGTCTAACTGGAATGTTCTTTCGTTCTCAAAAACATTCCACTGCAACCCAGCAGCTTCGAACTACAACATCAAGCAGCCCTTCTCGCTGCAACCCGGCAGCTTTCTATGATGATGGTTGTCGGGTTGTATAGCGTCAAACTATCTGCAAAAAGGGCAACCTTGGAACATCGTGCAACATTTCCTGCTACCTGCATTGCCTACACTTCTGATTCAGCACAACCTGGATATAAAGCCAGCTAATGACATACAAGAATTATCGGTATCTTGTTGAGTCATACGCGCAGAAAGCGTAACAGGTGAAAACCCTAAAGTTTTTGCCATCTCAGCCTGCGTAATACCTTGTTCTTTTCTAGCAGAAGCAAGAAATTCTCCTAGTGTTTTAAAAGAATACGCATTCGCCCACATAGCAGATCTCCACTCAAAATACTTAATATTTTGTCATTACCAGTAATATACAAAATACTTAATATCTGAGTTTCAGGAAAAAGGATGTAAATTATTCAATATCCACAACCATGTCCGTGTATAAGCTTTTAGGCTTGTTTTTGATACAACTCTTTGGAGAGCGCAAAACCTTCTAAGGGATCGAGATAGCCTTGCTCATCTGCATCAAGTCCAGCACGAGCAAGATCAAAAAGATGCGCAATCCACTGATCAAGCGACTTGCCGTAGACATGAGCACCATAGCCCTGCTTCTTAATGGCGGCAATCACTGATTCAACCGAATCACTGGTGAGTGGCCAAACCCCATCGGCAACTCCTAAATCAGACTCGATAGCAGAAAGAGCATCTTCAGAATAGAAAAGACCTTTGATTAAAGCGGCATAGCCTAGCACGAGTTCTTGAGGCATAGAGTCAGCCGGGCGAATCTCGACAAAACGCTTCAAGCGGACATCAGGCCAATACATTGAAAGCAGATGCTCGATGTCAGCCTGCGTCATAGGTGCATCGCCGTAAGCCTGCACCGCCGGCACAGTACCCACCTGGCGCGGTGTTGCGTCTTCAGGTTCTCCTGCAGGAGCGCGCGTCACGAAAATAGGAGAAGCACCGAGCACCCAATCGGCATAATTTGCAAATGAGAAATCCTTGTCAAAAATTCCTGGAATAACGCCAGCGCGCGCAGGATCAACATTGCGCCATACCGTCAAGCGCACGAGTGGCTCTTTGGTAGCCTCACCTTCAAACACAGGTGAGTTATCCGTGATGGCGGACAGGATAGGAACAAGCGCGGAGGCCGCACGCATTTTACGGATTGCATCAGCCTCGTCGATATAATCAATACTCACCTGAGTCGAAGCCGATCCACGCATCATTCGCTCAGCTTTAGTACCGAGCTGCTTAAACCAGGCGTCCATATACTGGTAGCGCTTTTTGGGAATCAACTCGAGATCAGCCGCTTTGTGCGTTGGATGATAACCAAGCGCATACACGTGCGCATTATGCCGATCGAGATACGCATCAAGGTGCGCGCGAAAATCTGAGTAGACCTCACCAATCTTTTGTATTGAGGCAAAGGGCGCAATGGAGATCTCTATTTGCGAAGCAGGCTCAAGCGTAATAGAAGCGTCCTCATTCGCGCACCCGATAATCTCGCCTTCATTGTTGAGAAAGATTGCCGGATAGTGATCGGTGAGCGCATTAAGCACGTCAGCAATACCGATACGCCCATCCTTCGAGTCATACGTGATGGGCTCGTTTGCATCAGAAACCAAAATGAAGTGCTCAATTTCAACACCTAACACCTTATTCGTGATAGGGTGGCCGCTTTTTTCAAAGTAAGCGATGAGCGCTTCTCTGTTCTGCTCCTCAATATTCAAAACTGCCCCTTTTCTTACATCTTTCTCAGTGAACTGATGGTTGGTGCGCGCTTAGTCCTCGAAGTCAAACATAGCTGATGATAAGTAGCGCTCGCCCGTGTCCGGCAGCAGCACCACAATGAGCTTGCCTTCATTCTCCGGACGCTTGGCCACCTTTGTAGCAGCAGCTACTGCAGCACCTGATGAAATACCGACAAGCAGCCCGTCTTTTGCCGCGAGTTCGCGCCCTGCCTCAAACGCCTCATCGTCTGTGATATCGATAACCTCATCGTAAATATGAGTATCAAGCGTTTCAGGGACAAATCCGGCGCCAATACCTTGAATCTTATGCGCACCACCATGACCTTCAGAGAGCACGGGCGATCCTGCAGGCTCTACCGCAATCACCTGGATGGCAGGATTCTTGCTTTTGAGGTACTCACCAGTTCCACTCAGCGTGCCGCCGGTACCAACGCCTGCAACAAAGATGTCAACCGCGCCCTCAGTTGCTTCCCAAACCTCCGGACCGGTGGTTGCACGATGTATAGCCGGATTAGCAGGATTAGTAAATTGTGAGGGAATAAACGAGTTAGGAATCTCTTTTGAGAGTTCCTCTGCTTTATCAATAGCACCCTGCATCCCTTGCGCACCAGGCGTTAAGACTACCTCTGCCCCGTAAGCACGCATCAAACGACGACGTTCAATACTCATGGTATCAGGCATCACAATAATGGTGCGATTACCTCGTGTTGCTGCAATAGCGGCAAGCCCAATACCAGTATTTCCGGATGTGGGTTCAATGATGACAGTCTCATCGTCAACAATGCCCTCATCGACCGCACGATCAATCATGGCTTGCGCAATACGATCCTTAGCTGATCCCGTCGGATTGAAGTACTCAACCTTAGCAACCAGACGCGCCTTCAAATTATGATTGCGCTCATAGTTGCTGAGCTCGACTAAAGGCGTATTGCCAATCAATTCAGTAACGCGTGCGTGTATGGTCATATTCCTACCTGCTTCCTTGCAATGCGCATGCGGATAATTCTTCGTGCTTTTCGAGTCGTTCGAGTCATTCATGCTCTTCATGCTGTGCTACTTAGTGTAGCGATACTTATCGTGCGCGTCTTGCTCTTTATCTGAGTTGCAAGGTTTTTGTTTTGTTTTGGGCACAAGTAAACAGCCACTCAAAAAGCTGTCCTAAAAGAACGTCTGCGACACGCGATTCATCTCCTCCTGCAGGTTTTTGCAAGATGCGACACTTCTAGGCTTCATGCCCACATAAATCTTAAGGTCAAAAAGGAACGCTTAGTTTGATCGTGGCACATAACGCCTGGTTGATGACCAATTAATCCTAGTCAAAGAAACCTCTACTCGCATCTAGCTTGAACGCGTAATTTCTTGAGTTCAAAACAACAAAATCAGTGTCATAGCGTGCATTTTTCTACAAACGAGGCTCCAGTCTAACAGACACAAGAAATAGAAAAGGCATAAAGAAAAAAACAAAAAGCTTCAGATCGGGATAAAACTTATATCAGATCTCGCTCAGACCACCTGCAAATCCTGTTAAGAATCGCCTTTCATGATTGTCGTATGGCGTAAACCACTCAGCCAAAACGGAGGCGTATGAGGAGGAAGCCCGAATCCTTCTTGCGCCTCCAAAGCAATCAACTGAAAGGAGATTTATGCAGGTACTCACCAAACACAAAACGCTAGCTATTGCGCTTGCGTGTGCGTTGGTGGCGGCTGCGTTTGCGTTTTTTACCCACGAGACGCAGGCCGCCGCGCCAAACCAGACCGCCTACTCGGGGCATCACTCTACACTCGTGGCCAATCGCGGATTCTTGTCCGCTCAAACGCCCAATACTGAGGATGCTCTCGCGGACGCAGGTGCGACAACACCCGCGAGCAATGCTGCAGACGCGTCCGATTCAGGAACCGATTTGCCTGATGGCGCTACTAATCAAGGCCCTCCAGGCGATGAGGTTCAAGGAGATGCACTTCCGCCGGCACCTGAGAACACCCTCGGCACCAACGTACAAGCTCCCGGAGATAACCGCGGACCACCCAACACCTCCAATCCCGAAAACCCAAATCCCGATAATCCCCAAACAGGCTATGCCACCGACACTGACAACGCAACCAGATCTGACAACCCCAGCAACAACGGTGACGGATCCACTGACTCCGATAGCTCCGACTCTGACAACTCCGATAACCCTGGCACCAATCCGGACGATCCCGCAGAAGACCCTGTTGAGGAACCTGTCCGCGTCATCTCTACTGTTGATGGATTCGATAAAGAACTTCCCGTTCTCTACGTTGATGAAGACTTCGTTTTAGGCAAGCCCATCGGCATTAGCCCTAATCAGATTGCTGATGAAGACGGTACACCCATCTTGACTGATCTTGTTGAGTCCAAAGAGAGCGAAGGATACACGCTTGTGTGGCATGACCAAAACGGCAACGAATTCGACTGGATGACCACCCCTATCAACGAAACCATGACCGTCACGGGCACGTTTGAGGTACGCCCGGTGCAAGTGCGCGTGGTATTTAATGACGACGCACAAACCCCTGATCTCATCACGAACGTTGATGTCGGATCGAGTTTTGCAGATCATGAGAACATTCCCACAGAGCCTACCAAAAAGGGTTACGCCTTTGATGGCTGGATTGATGATCGTACCCAAGAGCCGTTTGATTTCAACGCCGCCGTCAAGGTCCCCACTACAGTGCGCGCAACCTACAAACTGATTGATTCAGCAGAAGCGCCCCGTGTTGATCCTGCCAAAGACCTTCCCAAAACTATTATGGGAAGCTGCTATATTGGTGCTACCTGGGGTGTTCACCCTGCCAAATTTAGCGTATCTGGCTTCTCCGGTGATCTGGCAGGCGTATCAGGAACTGGCGTCTGTTCTCTTCCTTCAGCAGCAGCACCATCTTATACGCATGCCCAGTATCGCGCTACGTTAAGCTCTGTTGACACTAACACCGGCACCGTTGTATACGACGTCACCATCACGCCACCTGGTGTTGCAAGTCCTGATGGACCACGCAACAAGTTTGGTCTCATTGGTTATCAGACGGTATCACTCCAAGCAGTAATCCATAAAAACTTTGGTGGATACGTAGACGTTACTAAAACCAGTGCTGCTCCAAACATTTCTGACAACACCAAAACGTACTCGCTTGAAGGCGCCGTCTTTGGTTTGTACGACAAGAAGAATAATCGCGTGCAAGAATTCCGCACCAATTCACAAGGCAACACCAACACGAGCAGCCTTTTGCCAGTAGGAACTTACACGCTTAAAGAAGAACAAGCCCCCCGTGGCTTTGCTCTTGCGGCTGACAAAACCGTCACCGTTACATCAGGTAAAACCACTTCTGTCACCGTTGTCGATATGCCACAACATACCCCGCCTGACTCTCTTATCCAAAAGAATGATAAAGAAACCGACTCCAACCATCCGCTTGGATCAGCAACGCTCGCCAATACCCAGTTCAAGGTGAGCTACTTTGATGCCTACTTTGACTCTATTGACCAAGCTATTGCTTCAGGAAAACCCCATCGCCAATGGATTTTTAAAAGTGATGATCAAGGCAAAGTGACACTTGACAAAGAACATCTCGTTTCAGGCGATCCATTCTTTACGGACGCGCAAGGCAAGCCTGTTTTGGCGCTCGGTACCTATGTTTTTGAGGAGATCGCCGCACCCACAGGGTATCTGCGTGATCACGACAAGCAGCTCCGTACCATAAAGCCAAATGAGACTGATAAAACGACCGCGCTCGCTTCTGCCTACGACGCGCCCGTGTTCAAAAACCAGGTCATTCGCGGAGATCTATCCTTCATCAAGATTGCCGCTCACACGACCACGCATTTGCCCAACGTGCCCTTCACCATCACGTCTAAGACTACCGGTGAGGCCCATCGCGTCATGACAGATGAAAATGGCATGATCAATACGTCTGCTGCATGGATTGAGCACACTAACAATACCAATGGAGGTAATAAAGGCGATGGGGTGTGGTTTGGTCAGCACGCTTCCGGTGATTTGACTGAACCACAAAACCACTTAGGTGCGCTGCCGTATGACACCTACAGGATTGCTGAAGAGCGCTGTGCAGAAAATGAAGGACTCACGCTCGTTGATTTTGTCGTCACAATCACCCGTCATGGCGCCACCCTTGATATGGGCACCATCGAGAACAATCCCGCCCCACGCATGGTAATTAGCAAAGTTGATGCCACCACGGCAGAACAAGTCATTGGCGCTGAGCTTATTTTAGAAAAGCGTATCCAAAATGAGCCCGAAACTTGGGAAGAAGTCGCGCGTACCATCACGACTGAGGAGTCTTGGGTGGTAGAAGCAACGCCGGGAACCTATCGCCTGACTGAAATTCTAGCTCCCCCCACCTACCTTGTCGCAGAGCCGATTGTTTTCGAGCTCTACGAAAACACTACCGTCAAAGAAGTCATTATGAAAGATGAGCCCATTGAGATCACAGGCGATGTCGACAAAAAGCAAACGGCGCTCAATCCGCTTGATTTGAGCTATCGCTACACGCTCGACTTCCGCTCAACCGCACCCACTCATGCTGACGAATACACCGTTGTTGATGATCTCACCTGCGCTCGCGACAATCACGCTTATCTTGAAACGCTTACGACGCCTGTGGTTCAGCATGATGACGATGGGCTTTTCAGCCTCTGGTATCTCACCAATTATTCGCCTGTCTCGCCCGAAGACGTGACGCGCACGCCCGAGGATCTGGAAGAGATTGCCCAAGATAAAGCTGAGGAGGTGCGTCTGACTAACTTGGAAGGCTGGAATCTCTGGCAGGCAGACCTCTCTACCACCGAGCCAACAACGCTTTCTGTTACTGACCTCAATTTGGCGGAAGATGAGTATATTACCGCTTTTGCATTTGCCTTCGACCGCGTCAATCCCGGATTTGGAACGCTTCCGCTTGATGATGCGCAATGGCTTGAGGCTGATCGCTATACGCTCGATGATTTTTGCACCGATGAGCATGCTGACATCACCAATAGCAGCGAAGAAAATAATGAAATAGGCGATGGAACTGACAACCCTGAAAAGTCCTCTCTTGAAGACGGGGTTGACACTCCAACAACTCCTACAACTCCCGTTGACTATGCTCCCGCCATTCTTGTTATGAAAGCAGAACCTCATGTTCTAACGCAAGCTGAACCACTGCCTTTGCAGAATCGCACGTTTATCGAGACCTTCCGCAATGGCGGCATTGACGAGAAACTGCGCGATTACGACTCTGACCAAGTAGAACAAATCATTGAGCCCGATTCTCCTGTTTCCACCTTTGATGATCCCGAAGACCCTAAAGAGCCCGAGCCCGAAACTCCAGCACCTGAGTCCGAACCAGACGATAAGGCACCAGTCTCGGGAACGCCTAAAACAGGTACCGGACTTCTCATAGGGCTATTTATTCTCTGCGCAATAACCCTCATCAGTGGCATCGTAGTCTTTGTGCAGCACCGTAAGAAACAAGCGTTGCAAGCAGAAAATACGTTTGCAACACGCCTTGGGTTGAGCCAAAGCCTCTCAAGCGCCACACCGACAAAACGAGCCACCCAAGACAAACCACACCGACGACCCCATCAAGCAAAGCGAATTATTCCGTGGTAGCCCCTTAGAGAACCATCACCTTATTCGTCAACGACGAGATCAGCGACCTGAACTGGAATAACCCGTTGGAGCCCAGCGAGCGATGTCTCGATCTGGGCTCCAATGCGCCCCGCCGAGAAAATAATCGTGTCAAACAAAATGGACGTCTCATCAATTGAGGTCGTAAACAGTTTTTTCATTCCTAAAGGAGAGCAGCCGCCGTGAATATAGCCCGTCAAAGGCAGAAGTTCGCGTGATTTAATCATGGCGATGGATTTCTCGCCCACCGCACGTGCAGCCTTTTTCAGGTCAAGCTCCTGCGCAACCGGAATCATGAACACATAGTGCTCGCCACTTTTGCCAACGGTGACAAGCGTTTTGAAAACATGATCAGGATCTTCTCCGAGAAGCGTTGCTACTTCAACACCAGAAAGAGACCCATCAGTCTCAAACGTATGGAATTCAAACGGCACGCCCGCTGCTTCAAGCTCACGCACCGCATTAGTCTTTTTATTCTGTTCATCTTTATGACGTGTCATACCTAGTTATCCAATGCGCGTCTATCTCCCCGCGGATCGATAAAGTTCGTCATGGGACGACCTGTTGGATGGGGCACCTCAATACCAGCAGCACGTGCCGCTTCCAAGGACTTCATCATCCACACCATATTGCTCGCAAGCAATCGCACAGTGTAGACACCTTCTTCATCCTGAAAGATTTGCTCTGCATCTTCACCGTGAACCATCGGCCAATAACATGAGGTCACCACCGGCATGTTATAGATCGTAAAATACTTCAGAATTTCATCAATCGCCGTCGTGGCCCCAGCACGACGCACCGAAACTAACGCAGCTGCGGGCTTGTACATAAACTTATGGCCCGCAGCATAAAACATCCTGTCAAGAACGGCTTTAAGCGCACCGTTCATGCCGGCATAGTACACAGGACTTCCCACTAAAAATGCATCGGCTGCAGCCACACGTTCAATCAAATCATTGGTGAGATCATCGCTAAAAATACAACAGCCCAGTTTTTGAGTTCTACATTTCTCGCATGCAATACACCCGCGCACGGGTTTGGTGCCCAGATTGACAAAATCAACGTCAATACCTGCATCAGCAAAAACTGCCGCGGCCTCTTGCAACGCCGTATACGTGCACTCCTTACGCGGCGATCCGTTCAAAATGACAATCTTCATGACACCTTCAACCCTCTCGCTTACATCTGCGCGCATCTGCTCAGCCAGCCACGGCAGTCAGGTAAGTAACTTATGCGCCTGCAACCTCGCTTACCGCATCAAGCGCTTGAGCAATATCATTAATCAAATCTTGGGTATCTTCAATACCACAAGAAAAACGAATCAAATCGGCACTAATACCAGCTGCTTCAAGTTCTTCATCATTCATCTGGCGATGGGTCGCATTCGCAGGATGCAAAACACACGTACGAGCATCAGCAACATGTGTTGCAATTTGAGCAAGCTTCAAGTGTGACATAAACTGCTCAGCAGCAGAACGGCCGCCCTTAACGCCAAAGCTCACCACGCCACAGGATCCGTTAGGCAGATACTTTTGTGCAACCTCGTAGTACTCATCGTCAGGAAGACCACAATAGCGCACCCAAGAAACTTTGGGATGATCATGCAAGAACTCAGCAACTGCTTGACCATTCTCGCAGTGACGTTTCATGCGCAAGTGCAAATCTTCAAGACCAAAGTTGAGCAAGAAAGCATTCTGAGGGGATTGGATTGAACCAAAATCACGCATCAACTGTGCCGTAGCCTTGGTGATAAAGGCACCACCCAAACCAAAACGCTCCGTGTAAGTCACGCCATGATAGGTCTCATCAGGAGTTGTAAGACCCGGGAACTTATCTGCATGGGCATCCCAGTCAAAGTTGCCCGAATCGACAATTGCTCCACCAACAGCAGCACCATGGCCATCCATGTACTTAGTGGTTGAGTGCGTCACAATATCAGCGCCCCACTCAATAGGACGGCAGTTAATAGGAGTAGGAAACGTGTTGTCAATGATCAGTGGCACGCCGTGTGCGTGAGCAGCCTTAGCAAAACGCTCAATATCCAACACCGCAAGTGCTGGATTAGCAATAGTCTCACCAAACACTGCTTTGGTGTTGGGCTTAAAGGCTGCCTCAAGTTCCTTGTCCGTGCAATCTGGCGTTAC
The DNA here is from genome assembly GCA_900542265.1 of uncultured Eggerthella sp. Taxonomy (GTDB): domain Bacteria; phylum Actinomycetota; class Coriobacteriia; order Coriobacteriales; family Eggerthellaceae; genus Anaerotardibacter. Next base: position 75,827 of record UQML01000004.1, read on the forward strand.
AAACGTAGTTTCAATACCCATGCGTGCCATGGTATGAGCAAACAAATTGTAGGTACCGCCGTAGATAGCAGAGGAAGAAACCACGTGGTCACCTGCACCTGCAATATTAAAGACTGCATAAAAGTTGGCAGCCTGACCCGATGAGGTTAACATAGCTGCCGTACCGCCTTCAAGAGCAGCAATCTTTGCGGCAACTGCATCATTAGTAGGATTTTGGAGACGCGTATAGAAATAGCCCTCTTCCTCTAGGTCAAAGAGTTTTCCCATATGCTCAGATGTATCATATTTAAAGGTAGTTGATTGAATAATAGGCACTTGGCGTGGCTCGCCACTTTGGGGTTGATAACCAGCTTGTACACATTCAGTTCCAATACCAGGCATTCTTTTTCCTTTCCATAATGGTCTGGTTTTCTATCCTAATCAAACTTGCTCGCGTCCGCCGTCACGACTAAATGAACGGATTATCCATCTTACCGATATCTCATTACCGATCTAATCTATAACCCCTTAAACAGAAGCATCGCGCACCTCTCTTGTCACAACATACAAAAGACCAGTACAATGCACTAATACCTAGAACAACTAAACCACGCAATCTCTTTTGAAAGGTTGACGATATGCCCATCCGCATTCCTAATGCCCTACCTGCAACCAGTGTTCTTGAGAGTGAAAATATCTTTGTCATGACCGAGCACCGCGCAATTCACCAGGACATTCGCCCTTTGCGTGTGCTTATCTTAAACCTCATGCCTACAAAAATTGAGACCGAAACGCAAATTTTGCGCAAGCTCTCCAACTCTCCCCTTCAAGTAGAGATTGATCTCTTACAAACCATTAGTCATCAATCAACGCATGTGTCACAAGAGCATCTCGAATCCTTTTATATTTCTTTAGATGACATCCGTGACAAGCACTACGACGGTATGATTATCACCGGTGCTCCTGTGGAAAAAATGCAGTTTGAAGATGTCGATTATTGGCCTGAACTCTGTGAAATTTTCGAATGGACCAAAACTCACGTCTTCTCAACATTCTACATTTGCTGGGGTGCGCAAGCCGGCATCTACTACCACTATGGTGTGCCCAAGTACGCGCTTCCTCAAAAGCTCTCCGGCGTGTATCCCCACAAAATCCTAAAGACCTCATCGCCTTTAGTACGCGGCATTGACGATATTCTCTACATGCCCCATTCACGCAACACCGAGGTTAAAGCTGCCGATGTGCTCGCCTGTCCTGAACTTGAAATCATCGCTAAATCAGATGAATCAGGCGTTGCTATTGTAAAGAGTACCGACTCACGCCACTTCTTTGTCTTTGGCCACATGGAATATAGCCGTGATACGTTAAAAGAAGAATATCTTCGCGATGAGGCTAAAGGACTTGATCCAGCTGTCCCTGAGCATTACTTCCCCCATGATGATCCAAACCAGGAGCCCATCTGTAATTGGAGATCTGCCGGTCAACTCATCTATACCAACTGGCTCAACTACTACGTCTATCAGACCACGCCATACGACCTGCGCGACCTCTTCAATAAGTAGCCTGTTGGGGCTTTTACTCCTTTTATGTCAGGCGGGGGAAACAAAACATTAGTTGATTTTAATAGTTCATCTCATCAATCAATATTGAATAATGTTCATTTAAATACTCCGCCATGTACGGGATAACAAATTCCACTTCTCCACGCATGCGAGATTCGATAATATTTTCTTTAATCAATCGACTTCGATATGAGCTTAATGCAGTAAGGTCTTTGCCAAGTCTTTCTGCCACCACTCCTACTTTACTAGGAGCGCCTTTATCTTCTGCCATTGCGATAAGATACGTTAAAAGCGTGGCTGGAAGGTTCTGAATAGCTGGCTCAATGACCATGCGATCAAACCGCTTGCGAGCTGTTTCTGCCCCAGATACCGCATCGTTAAGCTCAATGATTCCAGAGTTTCTTTTTGAAGCAGACCTCCAAGTATAATAACCAACAAGCTGCACCATAAAAGGATAGCCTGCAGAAGCTTCGGTCATATATTCAGCTGCAGATTCTGATATATCCATACCGGAATCTGCAATTGTTTCTAAGAAGGATTGTTTAACGTCCTCAGGCCATAGTGGAATCAAATCTTCTGGAAGTGCTCTACGAAGAAATGTAAGCGCCTTTGCGTTCACGACATGATCCACCATAGATGGAAGTCCTGCAAAAACAAATGCAATATTTAAATCTTCTCCTATTACTTGCTGAATAGCTACCGATAATGCTCGCACTTCATCAATAGTTACGTCTTGAACCTCATCAAGCGTTATCAGAAGTCCCGATTTGTTGTCCTTAAGATAATTCACCATACTCTTACGCAGATTTAGTGAAGCACGTTCAATTTCTACACTACCTAAACTAATTCCTAATACCGATGGATTAAAGTGCAGAGATGCCAACTGATTTCGAGAAGTTAATTCTTCCAATATCCGTGTACATAATCCTGGAGTTGCAATTTCATCAATTACAAGCCAGCCTTTGTCTTTAACAATACGTCCCAATTCATTTAATAGAACCGTCTTACCCATACCACGAGCACCTGTAAGGCGCATCAAGCGTTCTGGTGCGCCAACACCGTTTTCAATCCCATCAATAAAATCCTCAATAATGGAATCTCGTCCAATAAGTTCTGGGGGCATTTTACCTGCAGTTGGTTTAAACGGATTCATAACTACCCACGTTCAAATTTCGAGAATGTTTTATAGCAATTTATAGCAAACTATAGCAATTTATAGCAAACTATAGCAAGTATTTATCATAAGAGCTCTTCAATGATGCTTTTTGTTCCAAAACCATTTATCCTTCAAACACCCTCAATCTCACTAATAACCTTCGCAAAACGTTCATCGCCACGAACAGATTCCCAAATCGCATCAGTCTTTAATTGCTCGCTATAAGCTAAGGCATACTTTTGACACGCTTCGCATCGCGCCTTTTCAACATCTGGAGTCCCTTCGACCCATAAAAGATCACGAACTTCATTAAAGATCAGAGGTATCGATGGATAGGCCATCACCTCGCAACTCCGCTTTAAACACTGAACAAATGCATCCAACCGGTCTAAGCCCGCATCGGCATCATTGTTCATCAGCGCCGATCGAGCCGCATCGTAATATACCGAGGGTAGCAAAGTCGGAAACAGCACAATGCGGTTCTCTGAATACTGTAAATGTTGAGCAAGTTTCACTATCTCCCCTATACGTTCCTCATCGCCGCACCATAAATTGGATAGTATTTGCAATCTGCTACACGCATCAATCAACGAAATAAGCAATGCGCGTTCAGCTAACTCAATTGCCTGATCATTCTGGCCATTTTGCGCGAACAAAGAAGCCAAAAGCATCGGCGCAGTATTAGGCTCATGAGGAATAAAAGGTTCAATAATCTCCACCACTTCATCTTCTTTTCCAAGCATCAGTAAAAGCGAAGCGAGAAATGAAAGATCATCTTGCGCCGCCTCTCCAACGGGCTGAAGTGCAATAATACGCCGATAAAGTCGCTCCATCACAACAACGCATTCGTAAGCTTTTCCCACTACAGGTTTATCTTGAAATCCATCTAATTGGGGTAAACAAGAAAAGGTTGTAAGTGCCAATGTTTTTAATACCGATGAATCTGACCAGTGTTTTCGCGCTTGCTCTTGCACATAAGAAAGAGCTTCATCAGCACTCTCCCTAAAAAGCGCTGCAATCTTTTTACTGAGTGCATCGGTTTCTTCCTCAGACATTTTGCCTGTATGCTCAAAGAGTTCATCAATGGTGACAGAATACAATTCTGCAATACTAGGTAAAAGCGTAATCTCGGGTAAACTTTGATCGCATTCCCATTTTGACACAGCTGCTTTTGTGACTTTCAAATGACTAGCCACTTCTTCTTGGGTCATACCGCTCTGAGCACGTAAAGCGCTCAGATTTTGAGAAATATTCGTTCTATCCATTTTCGCTCCTCGACCTGTGTCAATAGTGATCTCTTACTAGTAATTATTCAGGCGCTATCTACAAGAAAACAAGCGAGTATCTCTATATCTTTATCATCCGTCAATCAACTACTGGTTGATTCGTATCTTATTTGGATTAATTACTACACCATTTAAAAAGCCCGAATCTTGCAGCAATCTTGGGAGCTATAAAAGAATCCCGTAAGGTGCGTTGCATCTTACGGGATCATGAAACGACTATTTAGCTATGTTCAGTTATTAAGAGCTTTGGTTCTGCTGGAAAGGAAAGATTTGTTAGTCCTCAACGCGGATGATGGAAGGATAGCCGCCAACGACAACACCATCGAGTGCCAAAATGTCCTCGACAACGCTGTGTACTGCGCCTTCCTCAGCGGTGTGGGTTAAGAACACCAGATCAACCGCATCGCGTGCTTTAGTGCCCTTTTGGGTAACCGTCTGAACGGAAACATCATAGCGATTAAAGATCTCAGCAGTAGCTGCCAACACACCTGGCTTATCAGCAACAACAAAGCGGATATAGTACTTAGTCTTCAAGTCCTCAATAGGAACGATAGGAAGATCATCCGTGCAGGTGCAACCAACAATTGGCTTGATGCCAAGCGTGAGATGGCGAGCCACCTCAAGCACATCGCCCATAACTGCACTTGCAGCTGGACCTGCCCCTGCACCTTCACCAAAGAACATGGTCTCGCCCACGGCATCACCAACAACGTAAATGGCGTTGTACACCCCATCGACATGAGCTAATTGATGCTCAAGCGGGATCATAGTTGGATGAACGCGAACCGCAATACCCTTCTTGGTGCGCTTTGCGTGAGCCACAAGCTTAACCGCAAAGCCCATATCGCGCGCGGACTTCATGTCGGTAGCAGAAATGCGGCGGATACCCTCACAGAAAACCTGATCCATAGTCACGCGAGAATTGAACGCAATGGAAGCAAGAATAGCAATTTTTGCCGCAGCGTCAAAGCCATCAACATCAGCGGTGGGATCAGCCTCAGCAAAGCCTTTCTGCTGAGCCTCGCGCAGAGCCTCATCGTACGACAGGCCATCCTCGCCCATGCGGGTAAGCATGTAATTGGTCGTACCGTTAACAATACCCATGATGGACGTGATCTCATTAGCAATTAAGCTGTGCTTGAGCGGATCAATGATAGGGATACCGCCACCAACGGAAGCTTCAAAAGCAATCTCTTTTCCCATCTCTTCAGCCAAGCCCATGACCTGCTCGCCACAGGTTGCCATGACTGCTTTGTTAGCGGTGACGACGTTTTTGCCGGCAGCAAGCGCCTCCAAGATGACGTCTTTAGCAATGGTAGTACCACCAATAAGCTCAACAACAATGTCAATCTCAGGGTTGTTGATGATGGTTTTATAGTCGTCAGTAAAGAGCTCTTCGACCCCATGCTCAGCTGCCTGCTCGGGATTTTTAGAGCACACAGCGACAAGCTCAACATCGATGCCAAAATGGCGCTTGAAGTCAGCCTGATGCTTTTTCAAAATGTCGATGCAGCCACCACCAACGGTTCCTGTACCAACGAGTCCAATCTTAATAGCCATAGATGGCACCTTTCTTATATCGCGGTTTTGTTAGTCAATGTCACACGCCATTAAATCAGCGTAGGTTTCGCGACGGGTCACGAGGCGTGCCTGTCCGTCCTTTACAAATACAATACCAGGACGTGGCTGTCCATTGTAGTTACTCGACATGGAGTGGCAATACGCTCCGGTGCCAAAGACACAAATGATGTCGTCTAAATCAGGATGCTGAAGAGGTCTATCAATAGCAACCGCATCGCCGCTTTCACAATGCTTACCACAGATAGTCACAATCTCGGTGCGCGGCTGTCCCGCTTTATTAGCCACAACCGGCTCATAGTCTGCGTGGTAGAGCGCTGTGCGAACATTGTCCGACATACCACCATCAATGGCCACGTACTTGCGGATACCAGGAAGCGTCTTTAAGATGCCGACGGTATAGAGCGTCACCCCTGGCGTTGCTACCATAGAGCGACCGGGCTCAGTGAGTAAGCGTGGTTGCTTGACGCCGTACTTCTCGCACGCAGCAACAAGCGACGAGACGGTCACCTCTGCAAACTCATCGATAGTTGCCGGCTTATCCTCTGCCGTATAAGCAATACCAAGGCCACCACCCACATCGACTTCATCAATCTCATAATTGTAGAAGTTTTTGATGCGAGAAATAAACTCCACCATGACGTCAATTGCTTCACCAAAAGAGTGAAGCGCAAAAATCTGGGATCCAATATGCATGTGGAGACCCGCCAAATGAACATTAGGGGCTTCAAGCGCAGTCTTAATGCACTCAAACGCAAAGTCCTCGCGCATGGTAAAGCCGAACTTGGAGTCCTCACAACCGGTGCGAATGTATTCGTGTGTATCTGCCTCAACACCGGGAGTAATACGCATGTAAATCTCTTGCTCAACCCCAAGCTCCTGCGCAATGGCAGAAATGCGCGCAATCTCAATACGCGAGTCAGCAACAATACGACCGACACCGGCTTGAATTGCCTCACGCAGCTCTTGGGGCGTCTTATTGTTGCCATGTACAATGACGCGCTCCATTGGGAATCCAACGGCTTGAGCAATGGCAAGCTCGCCGCCACCAGACACGTCTAAACACAATCCCGCCTCTTGCGCTAAACGAGCCGCAGCCTTATTCAAGAAGGCTTTGGATGCATACGCTACATCGGAATTTGGATAGCGAGAACGGAATGCCTCCAAATACGTATTCATGCGATGGGTCAAATCAGCCTCATCGTACACATACAATGCGGTGCCATATTCGTGAGCAAGCTCAACCATATCAACGCCGCCAATATAGAGATGATCATCAATAACTTCAGCTGTCATAGGAAGACAAGCGCCCAACTCCATAGTGGTGCGCATATCGGGCTCTTTGGTTAAGTCTGAAGCAGGAAGCGACATACGTACTTCTCCTCGATTAGTCGTCATACATAAGTAGGTACTTAAGTAATTGCTTGAGTGGTCAATAAGTAAGTAGAGCCAATTCTACTAGAGTAGAGCGCTTTGATCATGCTAAGAAATCAGGTGTTTACGAGAAGAGCGCAAAGAATCGGTCAATCAGCGTCATTTCGGGCTCTTCTTCCACCGTTTGCTCTTCTTGTGGAGCCTCGACAGCATCCGTCGCCATCACAAATTGCACGAGCGTGACGCCCGTGTTGCGCGCATCGAGGGCGCTATGAGGCGTAAAGTCCGAGGTGTCATATGCCGCTAAATATTCATCAATCTTTTCTGCCATTTTGTCTGGAATTGTAGCGGATTCTGTTGCAAGAGTTGCGCTACCAGCTGACAAGGCAGCTGATCCTGACGCAAGTTCTGATGATCCGGTGCGTACCTGACCAAAAGAATCAGCCAAAGATGTGCTCCCCTGTGCTAGTTGCGCCGCAGCGTGTTGAAGCTTAGCGGCTTCGGCGTTCAAACGGGCAAGGCCTGTTGCTACTTGTTCGGATCCCGGCAAAATTTCTGTTTGATAAGCCTGTGAGAGCTGGGAGATGCCTTGGGTATATTGCTGCAGGGCACCCATCTGGGTATTCAGGCTACCAAGGCTTGTAAGAAGCGCGTTAACATCAAGACCCATTTGTTTAAGCGCCTCTTTTTGCGCATCAGGAAGGTCATTCAAGCGCTTAACGAGAGCACCTATGTTGGTCTGCGCGTTTGCTAAACCGTCTTCAATCTGAGTGCCTGAAGCAGCGAGCTTTTGTAAGTTATCACCAAATTGTTTTTGCCCTGCGAGAAGATCTTGCATACCTTGCGCGCTTTGTGCAACACCAGCTGCATAGGAAGTAATGCCAGAAGAAAGTTGACTCGTTGCATCCGCTATCTGATTAACACCAGTGTGCACCTGCGCTAATCCTTGATCAAACGACGCGTTGCCTTCTGCAAGTTCTTTGGCTCCTGCTGCAAGTTGATCCGTAGCCTCAATCAGTTCATCAAATTGACCTGAAATCTCGTCGCTTGTTGGAAGCGATAATCCCAGCGAAAGTGGCACCGCTGTAACCTGAATACTCGGGAGCGAGAAATTCTCTACTCGTGCTTGCAGTGAAACACTGCCTTCAGAATCAGGAAGCGCCATAAAGGTCACTTGCGTATCAGAGCCTGAGAGCGCAATAGACCCATCGGCACTACGGACATCAAAGGCGCAATCATCCGGCAAGGTTACGGATGTTTGCAAAACATAGTTCTCATAAAATGAGACGTCACCTTGAGGATTTTGAGTGATTTCCATAGTGAGAGCAAAATCACCCGAGGCTTCCGCGAGCTCTTCAGCTGCTACTTCCTTACCGTCAAGATAGTAGTGAAAGGCGATATTCCACGGCAACATGATTTGAGGATTGTTGCCCTGGTAGGAAAATGTGGTGGTCTCCTGGGTGAAAGTTACCGCATCAGAAGTTTGTGCAAGCGGTGCCTCGGTAGAGAGATTGTAGACCGCATCATAGGCGCCGTAATCCTTGATGGTCGTAGCATCCTGACCTGCATCCTGTGCATCCTGACCTGCATCCCCGGTTGTATCCTTAGTTGCATCCTCAACCGTGAAGACGTTTACCACGTATGCTTCCTGGAGCGCGCCGGTGTGTGAGAGCTTGGCGTAGATTACTTCTTGCTTGTTCGCCGTGCCATCCTTATCTACCGCGCCATAGCCTTGCTGGGTGGCATCGGCATGCTCGTCAGCCAGCGAGAACGTTGGAATAGCCGTCAACGCAATAGCAAGCACGAGCGTCAAGAACACACACAAGAAGGTGATTGCTTTAGGATGCGCTGTTTGAGCTTGAGTGTGTTGTGAGGTTTTCATACGATGCTCCCCCCGTTTATTCATCTTGTTCCAGCATACGCACATAAGCCTCATCTTCCACAGTGGGAAGTGGATGCACCGCTGCGGGTTGCGCGGTTGCGTTGGTTATATCAGCCGCGTTGGTCGCGCTCGCGACACCCACAGCCGCGGCTGTCGCAGCCTTGGGTTCATAAAAGTTGGCATGCCATGTTGTCTTGGCGATAGGTTTATCAAACACCATAAAAAGCGTTGGTAAAAGCAAGAAGGTATTAAGCGCTGCAATAAAAGCACCACGCCCGATTAAGGTTCCAAGTCCTGCGATAACACCATTAGTTGAAATAAGACCAATGAAAGCACCGCAGAGCGTAAGGATGGTAGCCGACGTCAAAATGGTCACCGCTGAATTGCTGAGAGCTGCATGCATTGCCGCACGCTTTTCCATAATCTTTCTGTTATCCAAATACGATTTAGACAAAATAATGGCATAGTCTACCGTCGCACCCAGCATGATGGCAGAAATAATCAAGTAGCCAATGTATTGAATCTCGGTTCCCATAAAATACGGAATAGCCAGATTAATCCAAATAGAAATCTCAATGGTAAGCACCAAAATAACGGGAATAGAAAGCGAGCGGAACATAAAGAGCAGTACGACCGTGATTGCCAAAATACTCGCAAGCAAAATGCGCATCGAGTCATTCGTAACAATCTGCGACATGTCGTAGGACGTTACCGCTGATCCCACAAGGTACGCCTGATCTGGGTAATAGCTATTGCCCACATCTCGGATTTGCTGCACGAGTCCGAACGACTCATCGCTTTCTCCTTCAAGGCTCGTCGCCACAATGATACGCGACCAGCCATTAGACACAAACTGATCCTGGGCTTCTTGCGGCACAAACGCAAGCGGAATGCGCTCAGAGACTGTTGAGACATACGAGGTGACCGACTTTACGTAAGGCAGCTCTTTGAGCTCAGAAACGAGCGCTTTTTCACGCCCGATATCGCCCGCAGGAACCAAAAGCGCCCACTGTTCTTTGGCGCCAAACTTACCATCAACCTGCTGCGTATTGTCATAGAGCTCAGTTCCCGGCTCAACAAAACCACTTGCACCATAGACGTAATTGGGGCGTTGTTGTGCCAAAAATGCCGGAATCACAATCAAGCAAATGATAAGCGTAAAGGGAATGGTAAGGCGCATACAGACATTTGCAAACCCTTTAAAAGAAGGAAGTAGATAGCGATGGGCCGTCTTGTCCAGTATCTTTTGACATGACAAAATGAGCACGGGCAAAATAATAAGGACTGACAAGAAGCTAAAGACAATACCTTTAGCTAACACAAGCCCCATATCCATACCAATAAGAAACGCCATCACACAGAGCGACAAAAAACCAAAAAAGGTAGTCGCAGCAGAAGAAGCAATAACCGCACTTGCCTTAAACATTGCTTTACGCGCAGACTCAAACGGAGTGAATCCCGCTGCAATAAAAGACCTATACGTATGCAACATCACGATGCCGTAGTCCATGGAAACGGCTAGTTGTAAAATAGCAGCACACATCTGAGTGATGAAAGAAATCTCACCAAAAATGATATTGGTGCCCAGGTTGAAGATAATAGAAATACCAATGACACTGATAAAGAGCACGGGCTCAAACCATGCGGTCGAAGTAAGAAGCAGCAGTCCAATGATGACAATGATGGCCATAATCATAATGAGCTGGATCTCAGCATCTGATGACCCTTGCGCCATAGCAGTATTAACCGCCTCGCCCGCAAAGGCAACGTTTGAAGCGCCATTTTCGTAGGCGATTGCACGCAGCTCGTCAATCGTTGCGCCTCCAACAGAGGTATCAAGGCCTAATTGATAGAGGTACGAATCTCCAACCTTATAGGCCTCAAGCAGCGAGTCATCATAGACCGCAAGCGGAACCGAAGTATCAACAACTGTCCCGAGCCAAATCAAACTCGTAACGCCCGACAATGTTTCAAACGTATCCGCAAGTTCAGCGGCTTTTACCTCATCGATTCCTTCTACCATCATGCGCGCATTGGGCACGCTCTCCCCATCAAAGGCGTCATTCATGATATGAAGTGCCACCGTAGAGGGCGAATCAGAGGGCAAATAATCTGAGAATTGGTAGTTAATCTTAACAAACGGAATGCAGAGAGCACTCGCCACCAATAAGAGCATAGTTATCACGAGCACCGTTTTGCGATGCGTCAAAACCGCCGTAAAGAATTTGTCGATAAGCTCATGCATAGTATAGGATTATCTCACCTTTTGGAATTTATACCTGTTCACAATCCTAAAGGAGTTGTCCGTCATGCTCAAAATTACCGTGTATGCCGTTGGTAAGCTGAAAGAAAAGTTCTGGAAAGATGCTTGTAACGAGTATCTCAAGCGCCTCAGCGCCTACGCCCCCACCACGGTTGTCGAGCTGCCAGACTCCAACAAAACAGCCGAGAGTGCGCTGCTCTTACAAAAGCTTGGCGAGTCACCCGCGCACACTAAAACAATCTTACTTGATCGCGTGGGTAAGCAAGTCTCAAGCACCGATCTAGCCGACATGCTTGATGCTGACACTCTTTCAGGTATCTCGCATATCCGATTTATCATTGGAGGAAGCGACGGAGTTGATGCACAAGTAAGCGCTTATGCAGATACTTCTATTAGCTTTGGTAAGATCACCTTGCCACACAACTTGGCGCGCGTGGTGCTGTTGGAGCAGATTTATCGCGCGTGCAAGATATCAAAAAACGAACCTTACCATAAATAGAGGAAACTGAGCTTTACGAAATAGGATGAATAGCGCGTTATGTAGTGAAACCTTGCGGAAGGCTGATATTTCATTATGAGCTATCTTGGTATTGGAGTGTTACGCTTTAATCGCTTTTCACTCTTTTTCGATTTTTAATGCTCCTCGTGACAAGATGAGACTTTTAGTGAGAGTGTCTTTTCTTGACAGCCCCATCGCCTTCTAAAAAATGAGTCGAATCCTCACAGAAAGTGCCAGTTTTGTCACGAAATACCTGATAATACGGGACAATTTGCAGTTGCCTCTGAGGGAGGGCTCGCTAAAAGTCCAATCTCGTCCAAAAGCTTTCAAAAAAAACGAAACGCTTTTTTACTTCCAGTCAGCTCCCACAACTACCAGATAATCTCCCGCGAAGGAATACACTCCGTTGTTTTTCTTAATGGAACCTACGCCGAGCGCATCTGCAATCGCTTGTGCTTTAGCTTGGTCAGAAGGATTATTGTAGATAACAAGGGTTTCTTTGTATTTGAAATCATCCGCATTGCCGGTTTCCACCACAGCCCCCAAAGGAGTTAGCTTTGATGCTGCAGAAGAAGCACATCCGTTAATACCTGATCCATTCTTGACGGCAATCTTTATACCCTGAAGTGAGGTATCCGCCGAACTGCCACCACTTGTAAGACCTGTTTTGCCACCGTCTCCCGCACTTGCGGTCACAACACCGGAGGCCGGGTCAACCATAGATTCTTCCGTTGGTGGCAATCCCTGATCAACACGCTTCATCATAGCGCGCCAATCAGCTTCATCTAGAATCTCCCACCAAATATCATTCTCATAACTTGAAGTAGTGGGACATGCTGCCGTGTAGACATCTTCAGCAACATTAATACCCATCATGTTTTGAGCGAGACCAATAATGGAAGCAACACTAAAGTCGGTAGTTACATAGTTAGAAAGCGTGCCAATCATGTTGGTCATAGTACCCACATCAGAGGAAACCACTTTGTTCATGATGGCAGAAAGTACCATGCGTTGGTTGGCCGCACGCATAGCGTCTCCATCGCCAATAGCGTCATACGCATGACGCGAACGACAAAGAATGAGTGCTTGTTCGCCGTTTAACGTTTGAGGGCCCTGATCAACATGACCGCCAGCCATTGAGTCATTAATCTCCATAGCGACGTCCACATCAACACCACCGAGCGAGTCAACAATGGCTTTAAATCCGTCAAAGTCAATCTCGGCATAGTGATTGATATCTACACCAGCAAGATCAGACACCGCTTCAATAGCACCTGACGGTCCACCAAACGCATAAGCTGCGTTAATTTTTTGCGTACCATGACCAGGAATGGTGACCTTGACATCACGCGGAATAGAGACCATTGTCACCGTTTTTGCTTTAGGATCCACCCGAGTCAAAATCATTGAATCTGTACGATATGATCCACCGTACTCGTCTGTTGCCTCACGATCTTGTGATTTATCCACCCCAATCAAAAGCATGTAGAATGGATCCGAAGGCGAGTCCGTAACGGTAAGAGAATTGAGCAAATCTTCATCCACACCGCGTTGCATATTGGATTCGAGTTGCATGATGTATGCCCATGCCGCACCAACACCGCCCAAAGCAAGCACGGCAACAATAATGATAGAAACAAGCGCAATCTTTTTACGCTTAGATTTTTTCTTTTGCGCCTTAGCGCGTGCCACATAATCTTTGGTATTGTTCTTACGAGAATACTGTTCAGAACCACTCATGGAGCCGTTCATATGGGTACCGTTAGTTTGATATCCATGCGCTGATCCCCGATATCCTGATGGAGAGACAACGCGGTTAGCGGATTCATGCTCTACGCGCGAATGACTCCCATGTTTGGGTGTTGAACTTGGTGTTCCGTAAGCAGAGCGGTCAAATGACTGAGCGCCTGCATTTTTACGCGCGGCAGCTCTTCGTGACTTGCGTACTTTTGCAGCTTCCTCTTTGGAAGCATGTTTATGAGACCGAGTCGTAGCACGTTTAGCTGACCGATCCGCATGCACTGAGCTATTAGACTGGCGCGATGACTTGTTATTTCTCGTAACCATGCACTCTATCTTCTCTGATATCAACCTGTTACGCAAACGTAAATAGTTATATGGTTAAAAAATCCTTGACTTTTTCATGTTTTAGTAAGGTACCAACTTTAGTAAGGTGCAAACGTAAAGTACAAACTTTAGTAAGGTACAGATAACAGATTTGACGATTGGGTTTTCATGTCTGCTAGCTTGCACTCAAGCGGTCTGCCATATATGCATTTGCCGCCAACTCAACCGTATCATCAAGCGTCGGAAGCTGTTCAACCTCATAACCACGCTGTTGAAGCGCCCACACAATGAGTTGGTCAGCAATCTCAGGATTCTTGCCTAAGAGTGGTCCATGCAAATAGGTGCCAATCATATGATTATGAATAATCCCATCGGCATACGAATCATCATTATTACCGTGACCCGTTTTTGAAACTACGACACCAAAAGGCTGCTCATTTTCAGCTAAATACGTGCGCCCCGCGTGATTTTCATACCCTACGACAGGATGAATAGCAAGCAGAGATTTGAGAGCAATATTGTCGATGAGGCGATCAAAGCCAGTGCCCGCACGCTTGGTTGTAACGTTGATAAGATCGAGACCCTCAACTGTTTCGGCTCCCATAAGCCACGTATCACCCGAGATCTGGTAGCCGCCACAAATAGCCAAAAGCGCGCCACCTTTATCAACGTAGGCGGCCAGTTCAGACTTAATCTGCATCAAGCACTCAGTGGCAAGCTTTTGCTCGCGGTCAGGCCCTCCTCCCATCATGACAATATCGGCCTGGGTGAGATCAACCGCATCCCCATACTGTATGCGCTCAATTTCCACTGGAATTCCGCGCCATTGCATGCGACAGGTTAAAACGATAATGTTGCCGCCATCACCATAGAGATTAAGAAGATCTGGGTAAAGATGTATCACTCTGATAGGATGATCCGCATCCACAACGCGCGTAGCAGCCGTTTTGCCTAATGCAACAGGCACATCTAATGCGGCAGGTACATCTAATGCAGCAGGCACATCTCCCTCATCTGCTACTTCCATCATATTTGCATGAACCGCCTCCGCACGGACCGATGAGGCAGGTTCATAGGTGCCACTGGTTGGTGTTGCGACAGGAGCTTTATCAGCGCGTGCCATTAACGCTTGGCGAACCGCTGGCAGTGAGGTGTAATTAGCAATAGCAAACATGTGCCACTCTGCAGGCATCGTGAGTGCTTCATCAACCATCTCATCGACCGAATTGATGAGTTTAGCGTCAATGCCAGCATATTTGAGACGTACCTGCAAATCGTTTTTACGAATGCCACCTGCATAGACAACGACATCATTTTCCTGGGTAAGTTCCTCAAAATCACAATCCCAAATCCAGGAAATATCGTGGCCATCTGCCTCGTTGTCGTTAATAAAGAAAGCAACCGCCTTCTTGCCTGGAGTTTGCGTGATGATCTTCAAGTTCTGATTAAACCCAGTGGGATTTTTGGCCAAGTTTAAAAGAAGCGACCTACCTTCAATAGTCAGCGCCTGCAAACGCCCGTTTTGGGGATCAAAACAATCAATCGCTTTTTGGAAAGTTACATCATCCACACCCACAAGATGAGAAGCAATATAGGCAGCCATCACGTTATACACCATATACGGCCCTGCTTGTGGGGCTTTAAGCGCACAAGTAACCATACCTGCTGCACCAGCATGCGATAACTCAAAGGACAAGGGGTTACCCAGCACAACATTGTGTGCCCAATAATCAAGGATCGGTCGTTCAAAACCACAGTTCAGACACTTATAAGCACCCAACTGGCCATACTGACGGTAGTCATATTCAAACATACCCGAACAAAAATGACACATCTGCGTGTCCGATACTTGATTTTGTGCTAGGTGCATATCTTCTGCAATACCAAAGGTGATTTTAGGATTGTCTACACGCACCGCAATAGTGGCACACAAGGGGTCATCGGCATTATAAATAAGCGTCGTGTTGGGACTTTCTGCAAGCGCTTGGACAATTGCATCTTGAATACGGTCGATTTCGCCATAGCGGTCAAGCTGATCACGAAATAAATTAAGCAGCAGCACATATGTAGCCTGAAGTTGCGGTAGCGTGCGCGCAAGCCATAACTCATCAGACTCAAACACACCCCAGTCAACGGGTTCTTTTGTTTGAAGTAAAGTACTCGCAACGCCATACGAGAGATTAGCGCCCGTCCGGTTGCACGCAATACGTAAACCTTGAGCTTCGAGTGCATCCGCAATCATATTAGTAATGGTAGTTTTCCCATTAGTTCCCACAACTACCAGTGATCCTTGCGTAAGTTTATAGCGCTCCTCAGCAATAATGGTTGGATCAATTTTGAGAGCAATTTTACCGGGCATATTGGCTGCCGGTCTATGTGCAAGATGGCGTAGTGCTTGGGTTGCAAGTCCGCTCGCTACTTGAGCGGCACATCGTTTGAGGCTCATAGAAACCTTTCGTAGCAAGAAATACCTATCGAATATCTACTAAATACTCACTAAATACCTATTTAATTCCGCTTTGTTGTACTGAATTTATATTGTATCGGTTTCAAAGCAAGGGTAAACTTTTGCCTAGCGATTTCACGCGATGCGGTCACATTTTGCTAAAAAACCACATCGCCTGAATATATACTCACCGTGAGAAGAGGGGCTCATGATTACTGACCTTAAAGTCAACCCGGAAAATAAGAAGCTCTATTATGAAAAGGGTTATTGGACCGATGAGACACTCAATGATGTCTGGTCTAAACAAGCCGCTGCATTTGCTGACCGCGAGTACGTTGCGGACGATCTTGGCGTACGTCTAACCTATGGAGAAATTGACGACAAAGCTGCTCGCTTAGCTTCATGGCTTCGTGATCATGGTGTACAAAATGGAGATGTCGTTTCAATTCAGATGGCACCCTGGTCTGAATTTGCTATCCTCTACGTTGCCTGCTTAAAAGTTGGCGCTGTTATTCATCCACTACCAGTCACGTTTAATGCAGAAGACTTGGTATACGCTATGAATCTTGTTGAGAGTAAGGCTTTCTTAACCTCAACATTCCATCACAAGACCAATTTTGAAGAGCAAGCGCTTGCTATTGTGGGCGATGTGCCAACGCTTATTGCAGACAACATTTGTGTTCATGACAAGATGAAGCCTGCGCAAAATTGCATTACGCTCGAACAAATCTATGAAAACTACGAGCCTTATACTGGCGAGGCTGGCTCCAAATCTGATGATGTTGTTTTGATTCTCTCTACCTCAGGAACAACGGGTCGTCCTAAGGCAGTATTGCTCTCCCATAACGCTATTCGTTTCTCTGAAACCACCTTCACCAAAGGTCTTGGTCTCACCCAAGATGACGTTATGTTTATGCCTGCTCCTTTAAACCATGCTACTGGGTTTAACCACGGCCTTATCTCTCCCCTTCTTTTGGGTGGACGCGTTGTTTTGCAGCATGAGTTTAATCCAGCTGAAGCAATCGACATCATGAATAAAGAAGGCGTTACCTGGTCAATGGGTGCCACCCCCTTCATTTTTGACCTTCTCAACTGTTCAGAAGAAACTGGTCGCACCTTTGATACGCTCAAACTCTATATTTGCGGTGGTGCTCCCGTTCCTGGTTCTATGATTCAGCGTGCTGCCTCTCATGGTTTGCTTCTTTGTGAATGCTACGGCTCTACTGAAAGCTGCCCGCATCTAGCAGTTCCTCCTCAATATTGTCTTGAATGGAATGGCGATTGGTCGGGCGTTGCCTTTGAGGGCATTGAAGTCAAAGTTGTTGACGAGCACGGCAATGAAGTTCCTCATGGCGTACAGGGAGAAGAAATCTCTCGCGGCCCTCACATGTTTAGCGGTTACTACAAAAACCCTGAAGCTACTGCAAAAGAGCTGAGTGATGATGGTTGGTTCTTCTCAGGAGATCTCTGCATTCAAGACGAGACTGGTCGCGTTAAGATCAACGGTCGTAAGAAGGAAATCCTTATCCGCGGCGGCATCAACATCTCCGCTAATGAGGTTGACAATAATCTAACCGGTTGCCCTGGTATTGGCGCCCATGCCACCATTGGTCTTCCTGATGACCGCTTAGGCGAGCGCATCTGCACCTTTATCGTAATTGATGGGGCTGAAGAACCTACCCTTGACTCCATCGCCGACTACCTTGACTCTATTGGTGTTGCAAAGCGCTTGCGTCCTGAGCACATTGAATTTATTGATGAAATTCCTATGACTGAATCAGGCAAAGTTAAGCGTCATCAGTTAGCTGACGAGCTTAATCGTCGCTTGCAGGAGCGTGCAAATAACTAACTCATGGATTCTGACCATTCAGATTACATAGAAACCACCCTTCACGACCATCAGGATCCGACACCATACGGCGCCGATGGTCGTGAATTATTTTTATCCCGCGTTATTCACGCCTACCAGAGCTTTTATGATTTCTGGACTCCTTGGGAATACGAAAAACGTACCTTTGACGCTTACGGTGAATACCACAATCATGCTGCGCAATATGTCCTTGTAAAACGTGCGCAGCTTTGGGCAGTTGACACTCATGATTATCTTTTTATCAAAACGTCTCCTTCCTATTCCAGCTCTGATTTCGAGTCAGACATCGCTTGGATCACCCAGCACGGAATAAAACGGGTTGTTCCCAAAAAAGATCACATGTCATCGTCTTTGACGCTTATTATCATTACTGATTTTGCAAACGATGAGGTTAAACGCGCACTAGCTAAAACACGCTTTCGCAAAAATTACCTTTTAGGTATTCACGGCTGGACTGATCTGCGAATTGCATTGGTTGATCTCTCTGCTCCTGCAGGCAGTCAAGTTGTTTGTAATACTGCTGGCAAAGCTCTCAAAAAGACGCTCGTCAGCAACCTTGCCGTACACAACAACGATAACAGAAAGGATTATGTATGAACGCAATGGTTATCCTGCTGATCGCTATTGTTGTGCTAGCCTGCGGCTACATCTTCTACGGTGGCTGGCTAGCAAAACCTGTCTCTTATACACATCTCCGAGCCCAC
>UQML01000005.1 GCA_900542265.1 uncultured Eggerthella sp.
CGTCGGCAGCGTCAGATGTGTATAAGAGACAGGACTCATTCATGACAGAATCATAGCAGTGAGGAAAAACAGACAAAGTATCAATAATCATAATGCTTATACCTCAAGCAATCCTGAAGGCAGATCCATTACGATACACTTTTCATCTTCATCAATACCAACGACAAATTCATCAACAAAGGGAATCAGCACCAAATCTGCTTGTCTTTGTTCAGGGCGGAGGACGAGCAGCGGATGAGCCGGATTTGATTGAACCTCTTCTATGGTACCCAATAGTTCACCTGCTGGAGAAACAACGCTAAACGTGCACAGATCAAGTTCTGTTTGCTCGTTCCATCCATCAGGTAAATCATCCACACGCACTAAACAATAATGCCCCATAAGCTCTTCGGCAGTGTTTTGGTCAGATACTCCCTCAAAAAAGACGAGATTCTTACCACCAATTTTTTCTATTCTAAGCACACGAGCATAACGAGGCACACGCAATACAGGAGGCACAAAACAAACTTCCATACCACTTGTTAGCAAAAAAGGAAGACCTTTTGTGCTTGACACAAAAAGCCCTCCCTCTTTATTTTTTGCTTTATAAAGCTTGGCGACGATTGTCCACTCAGTCATTAGTCGATGAGCTCCACCTCAACGTAGTATGCCTCATTCTTAGACGCAGCTGCGCGGCACAAGGTACGAATAGCCTTAATGACTCTCCCCTGACGTCCGATAACCTTTCCTGCATCAGATTCATTAACTCGAATCTCAACCAAGATAGTGTCATCATCTGTAAGCGATGAGGTAATGTCGAGTTCATCAGGATAATCAACTAAAGGCTCGACCAAGACACGCACCAATTCGGCGCTTTCTGTTACAAAATCAGTCATTGAAACTAAGCGTTCTTACGCTCGTCTTCAATAAGGCGAGCAACGGTATCAGTTGGCTTTGCACCATTTGCAATCCATTTATCAACACTTTCAAGATCAATGTTAACGGTTGCAGGATTAGTGCAAGGATTATACGTACCGATTTGCTCAATATAGCGACCGTCGCGACGAGCGCGAGCATCTGCGACAACAATACGGTAATAAGGTGCTTTCTTGGCACCGTGACGAGCGAGACGAATCTTTACTGCCATGAGTTATTTACTCCTTTTTTCCATTTCAAGCAACAGCCTTACTAAGGCTGTAAACAGCAATTGAATATACTAGCCGTTTTACTTTTAATCTTCAAGTCCTTCAAGCATCTGTTGCATCTTTTTCAGGTCAGCTGGACTCATTCCACCCATACCTGGTATAGCACGCCGTGCTTTACGCTTGTTCTTCTTACCCTTTTTACGCTGACGATTATTGATTTCAGTTCCTTCTTGAACCGCCATAACCTTCTTCATCATCTTGCGTGCTTCGTTAAATTTTTTCATGAGCTGATTGACTTGATATACCTCAACACCAGCACCTTTAGCAACACGGGCACGACGAGATCCATTCAAACACTCAGGATGCTCACGCTCATATTTGGTCATTGAATTGATAATAATAACCATCTCATCTAGGGCATGTTCATTAACCTGACCTTGGCGCATTGCTTTATCGCCACCAGGAAGCGCTGAAACAAGCTTTTGGATACCACCAATCTTTGAAATTTGCTTTTGCATCATCAAAAAGTCATTAAGATTAAGATTGGCGCGCGCAATACGCTCAGCCTCTTCGGCCTCGAATTGCTCAGTTTCAATCTTGGCAGCGGTTTCAATCAGAGAAATCACATCGCCCATACCCAAAATACGCTTAGCCATGCGATCAGGATGGAATTCTTCAAGTGAATCAGGCTTCTCACCTTGTGAGATAAAGAGAATAGGCTTCCCCGTTACCTCTTTGATAGAAAGTGCACCGCCACCACGCGCATCACCATCCATCTTAGACATAATGACACCATCAAAATCAACTTGTTCAGCAAAAGCTTGCGCAACATTGACCACATCTTGACCGGTCATTGCATCTACAACCATGATAGTCTGGTCAGGTTCTACCGCATCTTTAATCGCTTGCGCCTCAGCCATCATCTCTTCATCAACATGCAAACGACCGGCAGTATCGACAATTACCACATCACGTAAGCTATCAATTGCATCACGAACGCCTTCTTTTGCAATCTTGACCGGATCTTGTCCATCGCCACGAAATACGCGAACACCAATCTCTTCACCAAGCGTTTGGAGCTGATCTGCTGCAGCAGGACGATATACGTCACACGCAACAAGTAAAGGGTTGTGATTTTTTTGCTTTAAGAGATAAGCAAGTTTTGCTGCAGCCGTCGTTTTACCAGAACCCTGCAAACCAACGAGCATAATGACATTAGGAATACGCGATGACAGTGTTAATTTGGCATCGTCGTCCCCCAAAAGGGCTGTTAGTTCATCGAGTACAATTTTGATAACATTTTGTGCAGGCGTTAAAGAATCCATAACGTCAGCAGTCAGACAGCGATCTTTAGTACGCGCGATGAACTGTTTGACAACTTTAAAGTTAACATCTGCTTCAAGCAATGCCATGCGAATCTCTTTCATGGCTGCATTAATATCATCTTCGGTTAGACGACCTTTAGAACGTAATCCGGAAAAAATTCCTTGTAAACGCTCAGAGAGATTTTCTAGCATTACCGCGCCATCCCTTCTACTCGTATCGTGATCTTAAAACCAACGCTCCCAGAAATGCTTCTTCTTTTTAGGTTGCTCTTCTTGAGGCTCATCCTGAGACTCTTCTTGAGACTCTTCTTGAGATTCGTCTTCGTATACTTCCTCGACAGACGTTTCTTCAGGTAGGTCTTCAGAAACAATCTCATCTTCCTCGATAGCTACTTCATGCTCAGCTGCCTCATCGTCAAACTCTTTTTCGTTTGTATCTTCGTCATCATAGCGCTCATCAAAATCCCCAATGAGAGCACTCGCAAAATCATGTGCATCAAAATCACGAAGATCTTCAATGCCTTCACCTACGCCAATTTTGTAAATTGGCAGTTCCAATTCATGTGAAACCGCCAAAGCAATACCACCCTTAGCCGTGCCATCAAGCTTGGTGACAATAAGACCATCAAGATCAAGCGCTTTGTTAAATTCACGCGCTTGCTGAAGACCGTTTTGTCCCGTAGTCGCATCAATAACCAAAATGGTATAAACAGGCATTTGAGAGCGTTTGCGCACAACATTGACTACTTTTTCAAGCTCGCGCATCAAATCTGCTGAAGTATGTAAGCGACCAGCTGTATCAATAAGGACAAGATTTGCCCCTGTTTGCTCAGCGCGCTCGATCGTGTCATAACAAACGCTTGCTGGATCACTTCCACGCTCACGCGTTACCATCTCTACTCCAGCGCGCTCAGCCCACACCTCAAGTTGTTCAATTGCAGCCGCTCTAAAGGTATCAGCAGATCCTAAAATAACGGCACGACCGGCATCGCTATATTCTTTGGCAATCTTTCCCACCGTTGTTGTTTTGCCCGTACCATTAATACCAACGAATAAAACAACCGCTTCTTCTTCATTAAAGATATCGTCTTCAGCCTCAGTAAAAGTTGTCGCTATCTGATCATTTAATAAATCAAGTACAGCATAAGCATCAGGTAGCGCCTGACGCGCGGCCTGGTCACGGAGATTCTCTACAATGGAGTCTGCCGCATAGGCACCTACATCGCTTAAAATCAAAGTTTCTTCCAAGAGCTCCCAAAAATCTTCATCCAACTTTGGGCCACGATCTAAAAGCACATTCATCTGCTCTTTGAATTTATTACGCGATCTGCTCAATCCCTTAGATATACGCTCAAAAAATGCCATCGACTTACTCTTTCTCGTTACAAAGGAGCGCGCACTACTGTCTGTCTTGCGCGTGTTCAAGTTTTTGACTAATCACCTTAGTTACTCCATCAGATTGCATAGAGACACCATACAAAATATCTGCTTGTTCCATGGTGCGTCTCTGGTGGGTAATCATAATGAATTGCGTTTGCGTCCTAATGGTATCAAGATATGCCAAAAGACGACGCAAATTTGTATCATCGAGCGCTGCTTCAACCTCGTCGAGAATATAAAAAGGTGTTGTTCGAATGCGATAAACCGCAAAAAGAAGCGCAAGTGCTGTCATTGATTTCTCGCCACCAGAAAGCAAGCTCATTTTTTTAACACGCTTGCCGATGGGGTGTGCGTTAACTTCAACGCCAGTTGTTTCAGGATCGTCAGGGTTTTCTAACGTAAGATATGCATTGCCACCAGGAAACAAGGTAGAAAAGATTTCCTGGAAATTCTCATTGACCTGATCAAAGGTGGTCAGAAAATCAAGCTTCATACGCTCATCAATAATTGAAACAATCTCAGTTAAGGATTTACGCGCCTGCCTCAGATCCCGCAGCTGTGTTTGCAAATACTCAAAGCGTTCTTGCACCTCTTCATATTCTTGTGCTGCGTCAGGCGAGATGACCCCCATCGCCTTAATACGACGCTCAAGTCGCTCAGCTTCTTGTTCTGTCTCTTCCCTATTCTCAAGTTCAGCACGTGCGAGCGCCGTTTCAAGCGAAGTGTTGCAATCTTCAGTAATAACCGCAATTGCCGCTTCAACTTGCACTTCAAGACGGCCTTTTTCAATACGCACTTCTGCACGACGCGAAGTGATCTCGTCATATGATGCGCGTTTTTCACGCATATGCTGCGACACGCGCGCAATAGCATCTGTTAACTCACGCGAATAAGCTTGTTCAACACCGAGTTTTTGTTCAAGCTCAAGGGCGGCACGCGCCGACGAAGCTTCCAATGCTGTAATCAAGTCCATAAAGGGATCGATGCGCATAGTTACAAGACGTGCGGTATCAATACGCGCCTGGGCCGCGCGTTCTTTTTCGTATGCCGCTTCAATTTCGCGCTTACGTGTTCCCACCATGCGCTCGTCATAGGCAACACGTTCATCAAGACGTGCCGCATCCATCCTCATCTCAGAAATTGTTTTGGACAGTTCAACAATTCGCGCTTGAATAGGAGCCAAATTTGCTTCAAGTTCATCAAGTGCTTTTTTAGTTTCAGTCAGTTCTACTTGAGCCTGCAGCAGTTCTTCTTCAAGAGAGTCTGCCTCGGGACGTGCCTTTTCCAAAAAAGAAGCATTTTGTTTCTGCTCTTCAATAAGCTCATCGAGCGCATGCTGGTTTTGCGCAACCATACTTTCGGCACGCTCAACTTCATTGCGTAACGCCTCAGCGCGTCCTTTAACCTGAGCATGAGATTCAGACAACGTAAGCGATTGGGTTTGATGGCTGCGCAACTCCTCCTCAAGGTACGCGAGTCGCATCTGTGCCTGCGAGAAAGCTTCAGCACTTTTTTTCTCTTGTACGCGCACTTCTTCAAGCGCACGTCTGCGTGCTAATGCTGATTGCTCTTTTTCTTCCTCGGTAGCATTGCAAAGAGCAATCACCCCATCGCTTGAAACAATAATGCCCTCTTGGGTTAAAAACGTACTCGGATAATGCGCTTTAGCAATTCCCTGGTAGGCATCGGCGCGCGTTGGTGCACAAAAAACCGAATCAAGAAGCATTGCAAGCATAGGTCTGTCAGTATCATCAACAGAAATAAGATCAAGAAGCGGCGTATAACCCGCCTCACGCATCATGTCCGCATTAGCCTGCGCTACACTCTCATAGTTAGAGTCCGCATCCTGCTTATGTCGATGACGCGCCACGAGAAGTGTAGTGCCAGAAAGGTTTTCTTCTAAAAGCATATCAATAAGGTTTTGTGCCGCTTGACTATCATCAACCACAAGCGAGCGAATCTTTTGCTCCAAAAGCGCTTCGACAACAAGTTCCCATTCCTGTGGGACATGAAGCACGTGAGTAAGCGGCGTAACATTAATTGCTTGAGTCGCAGTATTTTGTTTGTCCAAAAGCCACGCATACGCTGTGTTAGACGTCTCTTCTTGACGTTCAAGCTCCTCAAGAGCTGAGCGCTCCGCACTCAAACGTGCGGTTACATCACGCGATTCATCAACCTCTAAGCGTGCTTGCTCACGCAACGTCATACTTTTGTTGAGTGCCTCGCGAACATGCGTCAACGCTTCAGACAAGCTTACCAACTCATCATTACTTGCCTGTTCTTGCGCCTTTATTTGCTCTAAATTAGCCTGTTCTTGGCCAAGACGTTTACATGCTTCACTAAGCGATGCTTCAATCACCTGTGCACGCGCTTGACGCTCTGAAAGATTATCCTTTAAGGCAGCTTGCGCTGCTTGTATTGTTTCTATGCGATGAGTTAATGCCCGCTGCTCGGCAGTATTGGTGTCGATAGTGCGGCGCAGGTCATTCCGCTCTTTACGACTGCGTGCATGATTATTTTCAAGCTCCTGAAGTTGTTCAACAAGCTCAGTTTGCTGTTCCTTATCCCGTTTATAGGTTTCAAGAACCTGTTCATAGTCTTGTTTGAGATCTTTTTGGGCAAGATGCGCTTGTTCTAAATCACGCGCAATGGTTTCTAAATCGAGAGCAGCATGGCGCTTCTTTTCAGAAAGCACTAAAAGAGACGCATTAAATTTCTCAGCAAGAGAGCGCATTGAGCGAGTTTGCTCAGAAAAACTTCCCTCGTCCTGGGTGCGATTGCGCAACTGCTCCTGCAAATCATCAAGCTGTTTTTGCGCTTCCATTAACACACGCTCAAGTTCTTGCGCTTGTTCGCTTAGTGTTGCATCTGATGCTTTAGTGGCCTCCCACTGTATTTGCAAGGTGCGCAAATCATCAACGGCGAGTGCCATCTTTAAATCAAATAGCGTACTCGAGAGCTCAGCATACGTTAAAGCGCGTTTTGCCTTACGTTTAAGAGGACCTAACTGTCGTTCTACTTCTTGAACAATATCTTGCACGCGCGTCAAATTAATATCCATGCGGGCAAGTTTGCGTTCGGCCTTTGCTTTGCGTTCCTTATGCTTTAAAACACCTGCGGCTTCTTCAATTAATGCACGCCGATCTTCTGGTTTAGAAGATAATACCGAATCAAGATTTCCTTGGGAAATAATTGAATTGGTTCCCGTACCCAAACCAGAATCATGCAGAATATCTAAAACATCCATACGACGGACAATAGCGCCATTGATGAGGTATTCGCTTTCACCACTACGATACATCCTGCGTCCGATAGAAACTTCAGTGTAATCAACTGGAAGCGTCCCATCGCTATTATCAAGACAAAGTTCTACCTCAGCAACTGCTACGGGTTTACGGGCAGAAGAGCCTGCAAAAATAACATCCTCCATGTACTGGCCACGAAGATTTTTTGCATTACGCTCACCTAAGACCCATAAAACCGCGTCAGAAATATTTGATTTGCCCGAACCATTTGGTCCAACGATCGCTGCCAAATTGGGTTCAAAGGTCATTACCGTTTTATCAGCGAATGACTTAAACCCTTTGAGCGTTAAAGACTTAAGGTACACTCATACCCCTTTTATTTATTCTTCTTATTGCGTGCACGTTCTGCTTGACGACGCGCTTTCTCTTCCGCTTTAGCCGCCTTCACCGCCGCACGCGCATCCGCTTTACGCTTTTTATCCTTTGAATCTTTCGCGTCAAAAAAAGAACTCAACATCTCAAGTGCTGATTGAGCAGCTTTACTCTCAGATTCCTTTTTAGTGCGTCCCACACCCTTTGCAATCGAGTCAACGCCCACAAACACTTGCGTGACAAACGTTCTGTCATGAGGGGGCCCTTGTGTTTCAACCAGCCGATACGTTGGCGTAATGCCATCCTCTTGCAGCTTCTCTTGCAAAACGCTCTTTGGATTTTCAGGCTCTTTAGCCATATCAATGTTCATATGGCTAATAAGTGTACGATCAACAAATGCTACTGCTGAATTAAGTCCACCATCCAAATACAATGCTGCCACTAACGACTCATAAACATTCTCAAGAGCAGAATGTAATCCTCGTTTACCGGTTCCTCGTTCACTTGAACCAAAGATAATAATGTCAGCAAATCCAAGCTCGTCAGCAACTTTAGCAAGCGATGAGCCTGAAACCAACGACACCTTAATACGGGTAAGACCGCCCTCATTAAGATCAGGATAATCATGAAATGCTCGATACGCCACAATTGAGCCTAAAATAGAGTCTCCCAAAAACTCAAGACGTTCATAGGAATCACTCACTGAATGTCCTTCAACAGCAGAAGGGTGCGTGAGTGCAGCAAGCAAAAGCGCCTTGTCGTGAAAGGTGTACTCAAGGATTTCCTCAGCGCGAGCAATTTGCGTATTATATTCTTCTATCGCGCTCACGGTGCTTATCCTTCTTGAATCATTGCAGCAATACGACCTGGCAAATCAAGACGAATGCATTTTGCCGTGGTCAAAATAGAATTCTTAACTGCTTCTTCGCCTGATGAACCGTGCCCAACCATGCAAACACCCTTAACTCCAAGCAAGGGAGCTGCACCATAGGTGTCAGCAGAAACCTGATCTTTGAGTTCGTGAAGGCCACTCATCATAGAAAGCGCGCCTAGTTTAGTGAATAAATTTTTGGTCATAATAGCCTTAACCTCTTTAAAGAGAGTTGATGAAACCCCTTCAATGGTTTTAAGACAAACATTTCCCGTAAATCCATCAGTAATATAAACATCGGCAGGACCATCAAGAAGATCTCTGCCTTCAGCATTACCGATAAAGTTAGGCACTGATTCTTGCAATAAGACATACGCTTCTTGGGCAAGTGCATTGCCCTTAGTCTCTTCTTCACCAATATTCAAAAGAGCAATACGGGGGTTTGTAATATCAAGCGCAATTTCTGCATAAACACTTGCCATCTGGGCAAACTGCACCAAATAAGAAGGCTTGCAATCTGCATTAGCCCCAACATCACATAAGACAACAGGTCTTACAGGAGAAGGTAAAATTGTACATAAGGCAGGACGAGCAACGCCTTTAATACGACCAGTTACTAAGGTTGCTGCAGCAAGGCATGCACCAGTCGATCCAGGTGAATAAAAACCCTGTGCTTTGCCTTCTTTAACGAGACGACATCCGACAACAACAGAAGAATCCTTTTTCTTGCGTACAGCCTGAGCGGGATGCTCATCCATCGCAATTGCCTCAGTGGCAACGTGTGCGCTAACCCGCTCATGCTGTGCGGCAAATGGTTCTACTACCTCAGCAGGACCAACCATAATAACTTTAATAGCTGGATCTGCTTTTAATGCTTGTTCTACACCAGCCAGCATGACTGATGATCCTTTGTCGCCCCCAATCGCATCAACGGCGATAACGATAGGTTCTGACATATTTACTCCAATCTAAATCTAATCTACTTAATTATAGGAAAAGACACGTCCCGTGGGACGATTATCGTCAAATGTACAAAAAATCCCCCACATTGAACGCCATTACAAACGCTCAATGGGAGGGATGTACCTAACCTTGATAAGAAAGGAGTTTCTAAAAGGCTTTATGCGGTTTGAATAACCTCACGGTCACGATAATAGCCACAATTAGGGCATACACGATGAGGAAGCTTTACCTCACCACACTGAGGACAGGTTGAACGTGATGGTGCTGCGATTTTATCATTCTCACTACGACGAGCGTGGGTACGAGCACGACCAGTCTTACGCTTAGGCACTGCCATGGTTATATCTCCTTCTATCTAACAGGTTGTAGATAATAAACAAATCTATACATGATTGAACGAGTTCAAGCATACCAACTTAAACGCTGTTAATCACGCGAAACAGAATCATACCATCACACACTGCCTTATTCAAGACAAATTTATGACTGGTCATCATCTTTCTCTTCAAAGGTGAGAGTTTTTAAGATTGCAAAAGGATTGTTCGAATCATCTTCTTCCTCAATACAAGAACAAGGTCCCTCATTTAAATTATGTCCGCACTGAGGACAAAGTCCCTTGCAGTCTTCGCAACATAACGGTATCAGTGGAAGCGCCAAAGAAATAGCAGCCCCAAAAAGCGGCTCTAAATCAATCGTTCTATCTTCCCCTAACACAACGTATTCGTCTTCTTCCTCTTGGGTAAGTTCGCGATTTGAATTAGGAAGTAGGTAATATCCTTCAATTTCTCCGTCAACATCAATAAGCGCATCTTCTAAGCAGCGAGCACAAGCACAACGTGCAGTGCCTGAAATAGTTCCCATCACTAAAAGAGCGCCTGAAGTATTGGTTATCGTGAAAGAATACGTAAGTGGTTTATCAAAATAATAGAGATCGCTTCCTTGCGAGAAAACCGGACAAGTAAATTCGCCGGAATAGAAAG
This sequence comes from uncultured Eggerthella sp., assembly GCA_900542265.1. Classification (GTDB taxonomy): domain Bacteria; phylum Actinomycetota; class Coriobacteriia; order Coriobacteriales; family Eggerthellaceae; genus Anaerotardibacter. The sequence continues at coordinate 10,261 of UQML01000005.1, forward strand.
AACTCTCCGCCGTAGCGAAGAGATCTTCGGGGACAACAAGATAGCGAGAATCTTGAGGTAGCTCCATATTAACGCCCATTAAGTGAATTAGCGTTTAGACGATCACGTACTCGTCTAATTGAATTAAGTGCGGTATCAAGACTTTGCTCAACATGAGTGAACACCTCATCGGCATAATCTTCTGCACCAGCACGCGTTTGACGTTCAAGCTCACGTGCCTCATTCATAATAGTGTCAGCTTGCTGTTGCGAGATACGAACAATTTCTTGCTCACTTGCAATAGTAATAGCTTGGCTGCGCGCATCTTCAATCAAGCGACTTGCTTGAACTTGCGCATCATCCAAAAGTGCCTGACGCTCGCGAATAACTTGACGAGCCTGCGCAAACTCACTCGGGAAAATTGCACGAATCTCATCAATAATCTCAAAAGCTGCTTGTGAGTCAACCTGACGGAAATTATTCTTGCCAAAAGCAGGCTTAGAATCTTCGATGAGAACTGAAAGTTCATCAATCAGGTTTAATACTCCTGTTTCGTCCATGAGTGTCCTTCCAATAGCGCGCTTCTTGTCTTAAGCTACGTTTCGCGCTGCATACACAAACTGAGAATAGTTTAGCAAAAAGCTTACCTATTCTACTACACGAGCAGCAATATAGGGCAAAATTCAACAAATCGTCTGCCGGAGCGGCTAAAACGTTCCTAAAGACGGTTTGCCTTCTTTAGCCTCATAAGCAGAAGCAAATGCCTCCCTCAATGCCACTTCAACACAAGGCGGAACAAATCCAGTAACGCTTCCCCCCATAGAAGCCATCTCACGTACGATAGAAGAAGAAAGATACATATATTTAGGAGGAGACATAATGAAAAAGGTCTCCATTGTCTCAGAAAGCTCATAGTTAAAAGCAGTCATTTGAAACTCGTATTCAAAATCAGTTACCGCACGTAAACCTTTAACAACAACATGAGAATCATATTCACGCGCCAAATCTACAAGTAAGCCATCAAAAGTAATGACTCTCACATTTGAGTATTCTTTAAGCGCCTCTTTACAAAGTTCTAAACGCTTTTCCAAGCTAAACAGCGGATTTTTCTTAACTGATGCTGCTACTGAAACAATGACTTCATCAAAAATTTGAGCCGATCGCTTAATAACATCAACGTGACCCGCAGTAATGGGATCAAACGTTCCTGGCACTAATGCACGCTTCATTTATGCATCCCTTCTCAGTAAAGCGACCGCACAATCGCCAAATGTTTTGAATGAAACTGTGCTCCATTGTAGCTCACAAAGTGCCTCATGAAGCGCATCCTGATTAATTTTATCAAACTCATACGAGATAATAACATTCGGAGAAAGTATTGCCCCTTTCCACCAAGTATCGATAAGTTCCATCACTTCATAGGGTGAAACCGCATAGGGAGGATCGAGTAACACCAAATCAAAGCATGATTTTTCGCGCTGTAGACGAGATAAGGTAGCTGGCGATGAGGCGTCTGTTTTTAGCAACTGATACGAAGCGTGATCAAAACCACACGCTTGTATATTTTCCTCAATAATTGTTTGAGCAGGACGTGCTTTATCAATAAAAACAACTCGCTTGGCTCCTCGGGAGAGCGCTTCTATACCAAGGGATCCCGTACCGGCAAAAGCATCAAGAACACAGGCTCCCTCAAATGTGGTGCGCAAGCTATAGAGAGATGAAAAAAGAGACTCTTTCACACGATCAATAGTCGGACGTGTTGCATCTCCTTTAAGCGCCTTAAGTGTTCTGCCCTTACAGCTACCAGCAATTACGCGCATGCCATCATCCCTTTCTTACTCTTATCCACCTAAAGGAGAGGTTCTTGATAGGGGCGCTAGACGCACCAGACTCCCCTGCTTTGTCAAATGAACTACTTGCGCTGCTTCCACATCAGTTTCAGCACGCTCCAATAAAGCTTGTGCATCAGCGTGTGCCGCCTCAATAATAGCAGCATCACGCATAACATTGACCAGTTTAAGAACGGCTCTACCGGATTGTCTGTCACCAAAAATATCTCCTTCTTTACGAAGAGATAAATCGTATTCAGAAAGAACAAATCCATCGTCAGTCTGCTCAAGAGCATGTAACCGCTCAAGAGCTGCAGGAACACGCGAGCGTGAAATAGCAAAAACCTGTCCCGGTTTTGAACCACGACCAACACGACCACGCAACTGATGTAGTTGGGCTAAGCCAAATCGATCCGCATCTTCAATGATCATCACCGTTGCATTAGGCACATCAACACCAACTTCAATGACCGTCGTGGAAACAAGAATATTAATTTCTCCCGCTTTGAAGTCATCCATCACACGACGCTTTTCATCAGAGGAAAGTTTGCCGTGCAAAAGGCCAACATGTGCTTCAGGGAAGACACTTTCCTGCAAGATGCGCGCATGCTGCGCAGCAGCAGAAAGTGATGCGTGCAACTTATCGTGCTCAAGTTCCCACTCAAGCTGCGCGTAACGTGGTTCTTCTGTCTCTTGTAGATTTGTTTGTTCTGTTTGATTGGCCTGATTCGCACTCAACGGTTTTGTCTGTTTAGGGGCATCTTGCTGCGTTGAACCAGTACTCTGATCAAGCGATTCTGTACTTACCCCAATAAGAGGACAAACTATATAGGCTTGTTCTCCGCGCTCAAGCGCTTCTCGTACTGCATCGTATGCGTAACCAATGTCAGAAAAATGAAACACCTTAGTAGTTCGTGGTGCACTTTGAACAGGCTTTGTATGAAGGTATGAAAGCGTTTGATCTCCGTATAAAGCAAGAGCAAGCGATCGTGGTATAGGCGTAGCGGTTAATGAAAGAAAATCAGCTCCCGGAGCTTTTGCAAGAAGAGCCGCACGTTGTTCTACACCAAAGCGTTGTTGTTCATCAATAACAACAAGTCCTGCACGAGCAAACATTATCTCAGGCTCCAAAAGAGCGTGGGTACCAAGCACAACAGAAAGACTACCATCTTTGAGCTTTTCAAGAATTTTGGATCGCTCCTCAAAAGACGTAGAACCGCTTAGAATTGCCCATGTTATCCCCATCTGAGTAAGATAGGATCCAATACTATAAGCATATTGGCGCACGAGCACCTCTGTTGGACCCATCATTGCAACTTGATTGCCTGATAGTGCAGAAGCAACAACAGCAAAAAGGGCAACTGCTGTTTTACCCGTACCAACGTCGCCCAAAAGCAAATGATTTAAAGGATCTTCTTGCGCCATGCGCATAGTAATATCAGTAACTGCATCATTTTGCTCATCGGAAAGATCAAACGGTAGAATTTCTCTCAATCGCATTTCAGCATCAAGCGACAAAGGCTGCGCAAAAGGGGTCGAACGCTTATTACGCTCTCTCGCTTGCTCAAGCAAGGTTAATTCCACTATGAAGAGTTCCTCATAGATAAGCCGACGTCGTGCTTGTACAACGTCTTCCATGGATTTTGGCGCATGAATACCCTGTAAAGCTTGATATTGTGAACTCAATATGTATTTAGTACGCAAATCAACCGGCAAACTATCGTAGCAACCTTTAATTGCTTTAAGTGCTGTTTTAATAAAGCTAGCCATTTGCTTTGTAGAAATGCGGGCAGTAGCTGGATAAATGGGGATAATGAGACCGCTGCCTACTTCATCTGGATCAAGAAGTGTAATTACCGGATTAGTCATCCGATAAAAGCCATAGTTAAATTCAACCGTACCCGAAACGCTCACACGCGCTCCTTGAGAAAGTCGTTTGGTAAGCCAAGGTTGATTAAATACGGTGACTAGCAATGAGCCCGTGTCATCGGTCAGTGTAATCTCAAGGAGTGATAAACGAGGTCTTGGACGTCGCTGCCTAATTTCGTATATAGTGCCAATAACCGTGCATGCTCTTCCCTGCTGCACCTGAGAAATTGGTACAACAAGCGAATTATCAATATAACGTCGAGGATACGTTGTGAGTAAATCTCTTATACTCACAATACCCATAGACCCTAAATCACGTGCACGTTTTTCACTGATATGAGCAAGCGTGCTCACCGGAGCATCAAGCGCTAAGGTTGCTGTCAATCTATCAAAAGGCACGTGCGCACACTGCATTCAGTAAAGTTGATACTTAAAAAGATTGAAAAAGAGCCATCACGTACTACTCAAGAGAAAGCACAACAGGATATAAAGGCTGTTCACCGCGATGAGCGTCAATCTCCAAATCAGGGTATGTTTCTTCGATGCGCTCTAAAAGAGCTTCAGTTTTTTCAGGCGCGAACTCTTGACCAGCAAGGAAGGTAAGCGTATCACAATCATCTGCTTCCATGACTTCAAGGATTTTAAGCACGGCATCCTCAACTGTTGAGCTTACTGCCTCAATTGACCCATCGGCAATACCAATTACGTCTCCTTCGTGGATAGGATTACCGTGAGCGTCTTTAGCATCTTTGATTGCTGTAGTAACTTCACCCGTTTTTACATCAGCGTACGCCTCAGTCATTGCCTCCACATTGTCTTCGAGCGTTGCGCTCTCATCGAAGGCGAACAAAGCAGCAAAAGCCTCAGGAACACTCGTGGTAGGCACCACAGCAACAGGCTTATCAGAAACCTCTACCGCACTCTGAGAAGCCATGACGATGTTTTTGTTGTTAGGTAAAATAATAACCGCATCAGCATTTATTAAGCTAACGGCATCAACAAGATCTTTTGTTGATGGATTCATAGTTTGTCCACCAGAAACAACATAATCAACACCAAGACTCTCAAGAATAGCAGCATTGCCTTCTCCGGCAGCCACCGCCACAAAGCCAATAGGCTTAGATTCTTCTTGCGCCTCAGATTCAAGTTTAGCTGTGCGCTCTTCACTTTGTAGCTTCATGTTGTGAATATGAACCTCAGAGATTTGGCCGCGTTCTAAGAAGTACGCAAGCACCTTGTCAGGAGTGTTGGAATGAACATGTACTTTATAGTGAGGAGAAGAGCCGACACAGAGTTCACAATCCCCCATCGTCTGTAAGAAATCGAGCGTCTCTTCTGTTTGAATCTTGTCTGAAAAAACTAAAAACTCAGTGCAGTACATAAACGCTGAGCCTTCCCAGTCATTGATTTGCTCAATTTCAACCTTGGGGGCTGCAGTACGCGCAAAAGCAAGCTCATCAACCATAGTTTCAGTGCGACCTGTAAGCGCGCCAACAAAAGAGTCAAAAAAGATGGCAAGACCAAAACCACCCGCGTCAACAACTCCATTTTCTTTAAGTACAGGTAAAAGATCAGGGGTACGTTGTACTGAAGCATACGCTTCAGAAACAATCATAGTGAGACCCTCTTCAAGTTCAATCTTTTTTGCCTTATGCGCCTTTTTAGCTGCCGCAGCAGTATCACGCAACACCGTCAGAATAGTTCCTTCAACAGGTTTGCGTACAGCATTAAAAGCAACTTCTACGGCACGAGCGAAAGCAGCATCAATACTTGCAAGCGTAAACCCGTCAGCGCCTTCGAATCCTTCACATAAACCACGCAAAATTTGAGAGGTAATAACACCAGAATTGCCACGGGCACCCATCAGTGCGCCAGTCGTAACAGCGCGACGACGCTCTTCGTTAGTTGCTCCAATAGGAAGTGCTGCAAGACTTTCAACAACCATAGCAAGAGTAAGTGACATATTTGTGCCTGTATCACCATCAGGCACAGGGAATACATTTAAACGATTAATTTCGTCTTTACGAGCATCAAGCGTTTTTGCAGCCACCGCTATGGCATTAACAACATCGTTTGAAGTATAGGTACTCATAGTAAGTTAATCTCCTGATTGAGGAATAGCGTTTGTAGTAATTCGAATTATGATGAAACTCAATTAGCCTTAAAAAGACTAATTGCGAACCTTAATACCTTCCACATGAACAGCAATATCAAGGGGAGTATTAATCACAAATTCCTTAAGCGCAAACGTAATTTGATCCATCAAGTTGTTAGACACCGTGGTGATATTAACACCGTGCTCTAAAATGACATGAAGAGTGACATGGGTTCCTTCATCATCTGTGAGCACTTCAACACCTTTACGCATACGCGCATTAGGTAATAACTTTACTACTGAATCAACTGCATCAGAAGCAGCCATCCCTACAACGCCATAGCACTGCAGTGCAGCATGTCCGGCTATATCTGCTATAACATCATCGGCAACAACAATAGTGCCCGGAATTTGATTAGTCATAATAACTAACGTCCTTTCTGGAGCATATTCTTAGCTTAATGCATCCAGGTCGACAACTGAAAATATAGTATAGCTGATTGCATCAAATTTCAGAGACTGTTTAGATATAGGTACTTTTTGTCTCCACTGATGGTTATAAAACCTACATATTGAATGCTTTTAGTTGGACAAGGCCATTCAATATGGTATAGTGCTAGGGCTTTAAGTAAACGATCGGTCATCATGTTATGACTTTTATACGTTGAGAAAAATGGAGTTGATTGTCAATGTCAAAGGTTTGTGAGATTTGTGGTAAAGCACCAAGCGCAGGTCGTAATGTTTCCCACTCCCACCGTGTAACCAACCGCACATATCGCCCTAACATTCAAAAAGTAACTATTAAAGTTAATGGCAAGGTAAAGCGTGCTAATGTTTGCACTAAGTGCATGAAGGCTGGCAAGATCGAGCGCGCATAACAAACGTCTGGCGCAAACACAGCCTCTCTTTTTATGGGATCCTACATATAAATTTCAAAAGCCGCATTTTTGCGGCTTTTTGTGGTTTCTTTTATGTAAGAACACCCCTGTCTAAGGTGCTGATTTTTAGCGAGGGTGTCTTCGTGAGCCGGATCCAAAGCTAAAGACATCTTTGAGATCTCCCATTGCCCCGGTAATCTCTTCCATCACCTCTTTGCCATCACGAACAACCTCTCCAACGGCACGCGCCCCATCGCGCATACCTTCTTTCATATCTGGGGTAATGGTAAACTTCCCAATCTTTGTTTCGGTAAATCCTTCCTGTCCTGTTTCATTTAAAGATTCAGAATCCTCCTGGGATGATTCGCGCGTTGATTCATGAGTCATTTGATCAGCTTGCTCGCAAGACTTACCCTCCAACGACTCACTATCAGTGGTTTGTGCCTGAGCAGCTTTATTCATCCGCTCAATTTCGGTTTGAAGCAAATATACCTGATCATCCACGCGATCAATTCGTTTTGCGTAATCATCTAATGACACATTTGATTGCTCAATTACCTCAATAAGATCGAGAACGCGAGCCTGCAATTGCTGTGCCATCGCCTTAGCAACATCATTTGTCATGAGATCATCCCCACCTATCTCTTACCGATACTGCATTTTAATTGCACGATCTATTTCACGTGCCGCATCACGCTCAGCCATAGCCGCACGCTTATCATGTAATTTCTTACCGCGTGCTAGAGCAAGCTCCACTTTCACACGTCCCTCATCATTAAAGTAAATCTTGAGGGGCACGAGCGCCATTCCTTTTTCTTGCGTCTTTTGCGTGATCTCACGAATCTGCTTACGATGCAATAAAAGTTTCCGCTTACGATCAGGATCACCATTGTTATACGTGCCATGAGAATAGGGTGCGATGTGAAGATTGTTAAGCCACACCTCTTTATTGCGCACAAGCGCAAACGCATCTGTCAGTTGACAATTATTTTCGCGCAGAGACTTTACTTCTGTCCCTGACAAGACAATACCTGCTTCATACGTATCAAGAATGTCGTATTCATGAAACGCACGACGATTTTTTGCCAGCAAACGATACTTAGTGTTTTTTTGTTCTTGTGTTTTTTGCTTTGCCATAAAAACCTACATACCAGGAACGAAGGAAACCTCATCGTCCAAATCCATAATAAATTGAGTGAGCAGTGAAACAGTATTTTCAATATCACGCAAAGAGATAACCTCAGTAGGAGTATGCATATAACGCAATGGCACCGAAATCAAACCACAAGCACGACCGCCACGCGCCACTTGAATAGCTCCCGCATCAGTACCCGTAACAGCAGGTTCCGCCTCTAATTGGTAGGCAATCTCTTGAGTCTCAGCAGCAGCACACAAGCGCTCAAAAACCACCGGGTTGATGTTGGGACCACGCGCGATAACAGGTCCTTGTCCACAAATAAGCGCACCATATTTGGTCTGGTCAATACCCGGGTAATCAGTAGCATGAGTAACATCAAAGGCAATGCCGACATCAGGCTCAACGCTATAAGCTGACGTTGTACCGCCACGCAGTCCAATCTCTTCTTGAACTGTTGCGGCAAACGTATAGGTAGCGCGCGCTCCCCCTTGTGCTTTAATCTCTTCCATGACACGTGTGCCAATATAGACACCTAACTTGTCATCAAACCCGCGTGATACAGCCATACCCTTACCAAAGCGCTCAAACCCAACACCATAGGTAATCACATCTCCTATGCGTACAAGCTTTTTAACCTTTTTAGCAGGCATGCCCAAATCAATAACCAACTGCGATAAAGGAGTAACCTTTTTACGTTCATCAGGTTCAATTAAATGAATAGGTTTTCTCCCTACTACACCACGTATCACTCCGTGTTCGGTATGCACATCAACACGCATACCAGGCAAAATCGCCGCATCCACACCACCTACCGCCGAAACAGAAAGATAACCCTGTTCAGAGATATATGTGACCATAAGACCCACTTCATCCATATGAGCCGCAATCATAACATGAGGAGCACCGGTAGAGCCTTGCAGCGTTGCATGCACCGAACCCATAACATTGGTGGTAATTTCATCAGCAACTGAAGCTAAACGCTCTCGTACAAGATTAGCAACAGCGACTTCACTTCCCGTAACTGATGGTGTTTCAACCAAAGATCTCAAATATGCAATATCAACTTTAGTCATATCTTTCCGCTCCCTTTGCAAAAATAACTATTTATCTTGGATACTACCACGAAACGTCCTTACGGCCGCGGGTAGCCAAACGTCAGTTTTCTTTGACGGTGGTCAGCCTCCATAATAATAACGGACAGTGTTTGGCCAAGACGATATTCTTGTCCTGTATCCACACCCGTAAGCGTTGAGCGCGCATAATCATAGGCAAAATACTCATCACCCAACGCATCGATAGGCAAAAGACCACTGACCGTATTTTCAAGACGGATCATAAGACCAAAAGTCGAAACCGAGCTAACAACGCCTTCAAATCGCTCACCAATATAATCTTCAAGATATTCGATTAATTTCACAATTTGTGATTGACGCGCAGCTTTTTCACTCGTCCGTTCTTGTTTGGAAGAATGATCAGCCTGTAAGGGTAGCGCATTCTTTTGCGCCTCAAATGTTTCGGACTTTCCAAAAAAAGCCTGCTTAACCATGCGATGAACTAAAAGGTCCGGATAGCGTCTAATAGGTGAGGTAAAGTGACAATAATGCTCAAGCGCGAGCCCAAAATGAGGATCATCGTCAACTTTATATACTGCTCGTTTCATTGATTTGAGTACAAGCGCATTAACCAATTCTTTTTCAGGCAGCTTTTCAGCCACAGACAAGATCTCTTGCAAAACACGCGGATCACCCGCAAGAAGGCCTTGCTTATCAAGATGCCTATATGCTGGCAATTCTTGCAAAATGGGGTATAACGCACGCAAAGCATCAAGATCAGGAATATCATGCACACGATAAACACATGGAAATCCTTGTGCACAAAGCCATTGCGCCACAATCTCATTTGCAAGAATCATCGCCTCTTCAATGGCATGTGTGGTCTTTGTCCGATGGCGATAATGTATGTCGATGGGATGACCTTCATCATCAAGCTTAACACGGGCTTCTACCCTATCAAAATCCATACAGCCTTGCTGATAGCGCCGCGCAAATCGAATATTGGCAAGCTCTGTTAATGCACGAATTGCTTCACGTGCTTCTTGCAGAACGCTTTGAGCCAAAATGTGAGCTCCTTGTGGCGTATCAGTATAGGAAAACGCTTCACAGGCAGCTTGATCACTCGTAGCATCAAGCAAGGTTAAAGCCTGCTCATAGGACAGGCGCGCCTTTGACTGCATAACACTCGGATAGAGGTCATAGGACTCAAGCGACCCATCGCCTCTAACATATGCCTCTACCGTTAGAGTAAGACGATCCTCATCTGGCACAAGAGAGCAAAGGTAATTTGAAATACGCTCAGGCAACATAGGTAATACCCGATCAGCAAGGTATGTTGAGGTAGCTCGCTTAGCAGCATCACTATCAAGAGCAGTCCCATATTCTATGTAGTGCGACACATCAGCAATGCAAACCGTCAGATGATAGAGATTGCCGACCTTTTCACATCCGATAGCATCATCAAAATCACGTGCGTCAATAGGATCAATGGTGAAAATAAAGCGATCACGTAAATCAGCGTAGCCTTGCGCCAACACAGGCTCTACCTCAAGAGATAACGCCTCTGCTTCTGAAAGCGCATCAGGGCTAAACGTAGTTGCTAAGCCGTATTCGGCAATAATGAGATCCACGTCAATCCCGGGATCATCAGCCGATCCCAGTACTCGTTCCACCCGACCCGTTGCAGCTGTATTTCTGGCAGGATAATCAATGATAGATACTTCAACAATATCACCATCTTTTACCTCGGGGCTCTCTTTGCGTAAGGTAAAAATATCATGATGGATTGCGGGATTCTCAGGAACAACCACCCCAAAGGGTTCTGCAATTTCATATTTTCCTACCACACGATTATTCGCTCGAGCAAGTACTTTTGTCACACGAGCCTCAGGGCGCTGTGAAGAACTATGTGTGCGATAGCGTTTTAAGGATCGTCCATGATTCTTGCCTCTCGCATCACGCGAGGGAAGTTCTGAAACTTCTACAAGATCACCAGGAAAAGCTCCCCCTGTTTTAGAACGAGGAATAAAATAATCCCCTTCAGCAGTTTTAACAAAACCAAACCCTTGAGGATTAAGCTCAATTATCCCTTGTGGGCGCGAGGTATTATGGCGACGGGCTTTTGAATCTTTTCTTGCCATTCATCTCTCATCTCATCAGCATCGCTCGATGCGAAGCGCTTACGAAGCACGCGAGCGAGCAATTTCTATAGCAGTAATAGATTGATCTTGACCATTTCTTACCATTACATCAGGAGAAACACCAGATCCATCAAGAGAACGCCCCGATGGTGTTAAATATACTGCTGCCGTATAACGGAGAGCTCCACCAAACGAGAGTGGTTGCATAACTTGTACTGACCCTTTTCCTTGAGTCACTGTGCCTACCACGGGCGCTTTATTTACTTCTTGAAGAGCAGCGGCCAAGACCTCAGCTGCACCTGCCGTATTTTCATTTACGAGAACAACAACGGGCACTTTAGTTAAAGGTTCTCCATCAGCACTGCGTGTTGTCGTATTAACGTTAGTTTGAATTTGTACTACAGTGCCCGACTGAATAAAGAATGAAGCAATTTCTACTGCCTGAGTAAGATAACCGCCAGGCACGTCGCGCAAATCAATTACAAATGCACGAGCACCTTGCTGTAATGATGCTTGAATAGTCTCTCGCATCACTTTGGCAGAATCAGCCGAGAGTTGCTTAACATCAATAAAGGCAACCCCATCAGTAACTTCAAAAGTGATATTGTCTGTCGAAGCATCACGATACTCCAACGTTGTTGTAAAGGTATTGTATGTTGTTGCATCACCTGAATTAGAGTCCCGACGCCACGTAATAATAACATCTTCACCTTGGCGATTCCCTAATGTATTTACCACTTCTGCCATAGTCCATACATCTTTATGAACGCCATCTATGGCATCTACAAAATCTCCCGGTTTAACTCCGAGCGCCGCAGCCTCAGAGCCGTCAAAGACATCAGCGGCATAACACGTACCATCTTTTTCACCAAATAAAATACCAACTCCCGACTCAGGGTTGCTGGTATTAGCGAGATACGTGTTGTAGGAAGGCTCATCATAATAATGAAGATAAGAGTCGTTGGTTGAAGAAATATAGGAATTCATGACAAGCTCGGTTGCTGTCCCTAAATCATACTCATCCAGCGAATCTTTATCGAGGATATCTTCAACCTCAGAAACACGTGCAGCAAGCGAATCAAAGGTCGAAGCAGAAGAGAGGGCAGAATTTGTCTGTTGTACGCTCGGATCTGATATACCCAAAAGACCCATAAGCACTTCATTGCCACGAGCCCAAAATCCAGCACAAAACACAAGACAGATACACAGACATAGTCCAATACCGCGCATGATGCGTGCATTCTTTTTATATTGCGGCACCAATTTCGACTTAACAGAATTGTCTGCCACGACCCTCTCCTTTTACGATTGCATAGTAAAGCTCGTCTCTCATACGTAAGCCTAACATCATGTGTCATCCTACCATAACAGAGACGAGCCTTATTGTAGTGCGGCTACAACTTGTTAGCCACTAAAATGTTTTCTCGCATAAATCTTGTGAGATATACCAACAATCTCACGTTAAACCTTGAGATAGCGACGCATCGCCAATAGGGATCCAAAAATACCAATAAGCAAACCTGCCACCAATAAACCAAGATAGATAAAGACAAAGGTAACAGGATCAATAGCGATGGGTAACCACGGTAGTGCAGCAGAAATACGAGGCAAAAGCAATTGGTGCAAAAGTTCCAAGATTACAATTGCCAATATTGAACCAATAACTGCATGCAAGGCGCCTTCCATCAAGAATGGTCCTCGGATAAAGCCGTTTGACGCACCAACCAAACGCATAATAGCAATCTCTTTACGACGAGCAAGAATAGCCAAACGGATTGTGTTGTTGATAAAGATAAACGCAATCACAATCAAAAGAGCGATTAAGGCAACGCCGACAATGCGAATAGCATTAGTGAAACTAAAGAGCTTATCAACAGTTTTTTGTCCATACTGCAACGAGTCTGAAGGATCTTCTGGATTATCGCAAATTGAAACAAAAGTTTCATTGTCTAAAATGCCTTGCGCAATAGAAGAAACCTCTTGCGCTTCAGCAAGCTGCACATCAATAGAAGCAGGAAGCGGATTTTGTCCGTCCAACTGAGCTACGATGTCAGGATTAGAAGTCATAGACGTCGTAAAGTTTTCGAGCGCTTGGTCTTTAGTGGTAAAGGTTACCGACTCAACACCATCCATTCCTTCAATGCTGCGCATTACTGAATCAATATCTTCTTGCGATGCATCATCAGCAACGTAGGCCGTAATGGATACCTGTGACTCAACATCAGCAACAACATTGTTAATAACGCTGCCAGCAATAAAGAAAATACCAATAATTAAAAGCGATAAGAAAATAGTAATGATTGAACCAAGGGTCGTTGAGAGATTACGACTAAATCCAGTAAGCGACTCTCGGAAGAAATAAAACAAACTAGACATCGAAACCGTACACTCCTCTATCTTGGTCGCGAGTGAGATGACCCTTATCAAGAGCTATAACGCGACGGCGCATATTATCAACCATTTCACGGTCATGAGTAGCTACCAATACCGTCGTACCGGTACGATTAATTCGCTCAAGTAAGTCCATAATGCCTCGAGAGTTCTGAGGGTCTAAATTACCAGTAGGCTCATCGCAAATCAAAAGAGGCGGACGATTTACAATAGCACGCGCAATAGATACGCGCTGTTGCTCACCACCAGAGAGCTGATCAGGGTACTTTTGCAACTTATCCTGCAAACCAACAAGGCGAATTACTTCAGGGACTTGCGTTTTAATAACATGGCGCGATTTCCCAATTACTTCAAGCGCAAAAGCAACGTTCTCAAAAACGGTTTTATTAGGTAATAACTTAAAATCCTGGAAAACGCATCCAATATTACGACGTAAATAGGGTACGCGCCAATTACGCATTTCACCAAGATCCTCTTCAGCAACATAAATATGACCTGAAGTAGGTTTTAACTCACGCGTCAACAATTTAATAAAGGTTGATTTACCTGAACCAGAATGACCAACCAAGAAAACAAACTCGCCTGGGAAAATATGGAGTGAAATATCTTCCAGGGCAGGTTTATGGGGTTGTGCAGGATAAACCTTCGTAACATGGTCAAAGGTAATAACCGGATTGCCCGCATTTTGCGGAGTCTGATCAACATCTAAGACAGGAAGCGCCTGAGATAGTTGCTCAGTGATCGAGGCCGGTGTGGGCGCAGAATGCTTTCCCGCAACCTGACCGGTTTCATCTAGTGCCACTCTTTTGCTCCGTTCAAATCTTACGTTTAGAGACAACTAACTAATTAAGTATATCAATTGTTTTTGCGTGCTAGTACATTCTTCACAGCTTGTACAATTGCTGCCGCATCCAAATTAAAGTATGCCATGAGTTCTTCAAACTCACCTGACTTGCCAAACTTGTCTTTCATGGCAACGCATTCAATAGGTACGGGATGGTTTTGTGAAGCATATTCACATACCGCTGAACTAAGACCGCCATATATTGAATGTTCTTCAGCAACAACCGCACAACCGGTCTTTTGTAAAGACGCTCCAATAGTTTGAGTATCGAGCGGTTTAACACTAAAAGCATCAATTACTTCAGCATTAATACCCTCTTGGCTAAGCATCTCAGCAGCTTTATTTGCCTCAGCAATTTCAACACCACAGGCGACGATAGTTACATCGCTTCCTTCTTTAAGCACATATGCCCTACCAACAGCAAGTTCAACATCGGGAGCATAAACAGCAGGAACAGAAGCGCGTCCCATACGTACATAAACCGGTCCAGCAGTCTCAGCAGCAAGACGCAATGCCGCACAAGCAGCAGCATAGTCAGCAGGAACAAGCACCGTCATATTAGGAAGACCGCGCATAAGAGAGATGTCCTCAAGCATCTGATGCGAACCACCGTCAGGTCCTACTGAAATACCAGCATGAGTAGGTGCAATTTTTACGTTTAACCGTGAATAGCAAACAGTGTTGCGAATTTGATCATAAGCGCGACCGGTCCCGAATACGGCAAATGAGCCCGTATAAGCAATGTTTCCTGCAAGCGCCAATCCTGCGGCAACGTCAATCATGTTTTGCTCAGCAATACCAACATTAAAAAGACGTTTTTCATTTTCTGGAGAGCTTTGTGCAAAGGCTTTTGTCGTAGTAGAACCAGTCAAATCAGCATCAACTGCAACAATTTTTTTGCCCTCACTTGCAAGCTGCGCTAAGGTTGCGCCATAAGCGGCACGAGTTGCTTTTTTTTGAGCTTTTTGCTCTTCAGTTGCTAACTTAACCACGGACAGAACCTCCATCAATCTCTTTGAGTGCTTGAGCGGTTTGCTCATCATTAGGAGCCTTGCCGTGCCATCCGGCTTGATTCTCCATGAATGACACCCCTTTACCTTTGATCGTTGCAGCAATCACAACTTGCGGCTTAGTGCTTGTCGTATCTTTGCATGCTTGAAGTGTCGTAATGAGCGCTTGCAAATCGTGACCATCAACTTCATGAACATCCCAGCCGAAAGCCTTGAACTTATCACACAAACTTCCAACTTCGCATACTTCCGTAACTGGTCCATCAATCTGTAATCCATTTTGATCGACAATAGCGATGAGGTTATTAAGCTCGTTGAACGCCGCAAATGTTGCGGCTTCCCAAACCTGACCTTCTTCACACTCCCCATCGCCTAATACGGCATACACATGATGAGAAGATTTATCAAGCTTCAAACCAGCAGCAAGACCAGCAGCAATAGATAATCCTTGTCCGAGAGAACCTGTTGAGACTTCAACGCCAGGAACAAGATTTGAATCAGGGTGACCCTGCAGACGCGTACCCAGCTTTCGCAATGTTTTAAGTTCTTCTTTTGCGATATAGCCCGCCTCAGCCAGCGTCGCATAAAGCGCTGGTGCTGCATGGCCTTTTGACATGATAACGCGGTCGCGATCAGGATCATCGGGATGGGTAGAGTCGTATTCGACAATACCTCCGAAATAGAGTGCTGCCATAATATCGGCTGCAGAAAGCGATCCACCCGGATGGCCACTTCCTGCCTCGTGAATCATGTCAATAATATTGTGACGAATTGATTGCGCGTGGTTCGCAACAGCAGTGAGATCCATGACGTCCTTTCTTTACTTACTGCGAAGCCCTCCAACGATGATATCCAATGACAAATTCATCAATATCACCATCAAGAGCCGCATCAACGTTTCCGCTTTCGATATTACTACGCGTATCCTTGATCAAGCGATAGGGATATAACACATAATTTCTGATCTGGCTGCCAAATGAGTTGTCCATTTTTTCGCCTTTAAGCGAATTGAGTTCTTCAGCACGCTTTTGCTTTTCAATTTCATAAAGTTTGCCGCGTAAAACCCTAAACGCTACTTCTTTATTTTGCAGCTGCGATTTCTCATTTTGACATGTAACCACTATACCAGTTGGAATATGAGTAAGGCGCACAGCTGAATCAGTCGTATTGACTGACTGACCGCCCGGCCCCGATGAGCGATACACATCAACGCGAACATCATTGGGATCAATTTCTACCGCAATATCATCATCAGGAAGAACCGGGACTACTTCCACTCCCGCAAAAGTAGTCTGGCGGCGTTTTTTGTCATCAGTAGGAGAAATGCGCACCAAACGATGAACTCCGTGCTCACTTTTAAGCATTCCGTACGCGTTCTTGCCTTCTATCTGGAAACTAACACGGTCAAGGCCAATGCCTTCTCCCGGAACAAGATCTAACACGGTTGTCTTCCAGCCCTTATTCTCTGCATAGCGAGTATACATACGATAGAGCATCTCGGTCCAATCTTGTGCTTCAAGACCACCTTGACCAGGATTGATAGTGATGATGGCATCTGAATCATCATATGGATCTGAAAACCATGACTCAATCTCAAAGGCATCTAAAACATTTTCAAGAGTAGCAAGACAAGAATCTAATTCTTGCTGGAATTCAGGATCATCACCTGCAAAATCTGCAGCAACTGCTGCGTCTTCAAGAAGTTTTTGAGCATTATTGAATCGCTCAATCACATCACGATAGTCACTCGCTTTTTTTGAGATGACTTGGGCTTTATCACTGTCGTTCCAAAAATCAGGAGAAGCAATCTGATTCTCAAGTGAAGCTAATTCTTGTTGTTTATCACTAATATGAAGATATGCTTTGGCGTCATTAAGACGACCGAGAGCTTCTTCTAACGTAATCAAACTAATCCTATCGTGTGGTGTAAGTTGCTTTTAGCAAGTGTTTTGACACAAATTCGTGTTTGTATCTTAACAAGTATAAAGGAAGAGGCACTCGCATGGTATGAGTGCCTCTTTTCTCATCGGCTTAGCGCCATCTAAACTGTATAAGTGGTTTTGTGTATCATCCTAGCGATTTGCCCCATGACATTTCTTGAACTTTTTGCCACTTCCACAAGGACAAGGATCATTGCGCCCACAGTTTGCATAGGGATCATTCTTGTCTTTTTCATACGTACGCGCCTTAACCGAAGCGTCCTTAGCTGAACTCTCTTGTGTTTGCATTACACGCTCATTGCGCTCAGCATTCGCACGCGCCTCAGCCCTGTTTGCCGCCATTTGCGATTGCGTCAAATTGGCCTCAGGATTCGAGTAGGAAACATTACCTTCAAGCGGAGTCTTCTCTTCAGGTTGAGGCTGCTGCTGAACCACAATAGGCGCACGCAACAAGAAACGTAAATAGTCCTCGTAAATACTATCAATTAAATTCTTAAATAAACGATGAGCCTCTGCGCGATATTCAGTCAAAGGATCACGCTGGCCATATGCGCGCAAACCAATGGATGCCTTCAAGTAATCCATCTCTTGCAAATGTGCCATCCAGCGTGTGTCGATAAAGCGCAACATAACTTGACGCTGAATCTCCTGCATCACATCGCCCACTTGCTCTGCTTTTGCATCATATTTTTCCTGCAAGACATCGCAGATAATCTCTTGCAAAATAGCCACGTTGTCCTCATGCTCGATAGCTTCAACCACAAAATCAGGATCATCGGTCATCTGCATAAGCCACTGGTTCAAAGATTCAATATCCCAGTCATCGCTTGCTGATTTAGGATCGCAGCACTCTAAGACATGTGCCTCAACGGCATCCTCAATAACCTGAGGAATACGATCAGTCAGATCCTTGCCATCAAGAATAGCGTTACGCTCTTCATAAATTGCTTTACGCTGCAGATTCATGACATCATCGTATTCAAGAACGTTTTTACGCGCAGAAAAGTTAACTGTTTCAACTTGTCGCTGAGCGTTTTCAATAGCCTTAGATACCATTGAAGCCTGAATAGGCATATCTTCAGGAATATCAGTTTTTTCCATCATGGCAGCAATGGAATCCATTTTTGAGCCACCAAACAAACGCATCAGATCATCTTCAAGGGAAAGATAAAATTGCGTTACGCCGGGATCACCCTGACGTCCAGAACGACCACGCAGCTGATTATCAATACGACGTGACTCGTGACGCTCGGTACCAATAACACAAAGGCCACCTGCTTGTTTTACTTCATCATATTCACGAGTCGTGATTGCTTTTGCACGTGCGTTAGCATCTTGAATCTGATCAATAGTTGGCTCTTGATCCTCATCAAGCTCTTCTAGCAAGAATTGCTCTGCCAAAATATCGGGATTACCACCAAGTAAGATGTCCGTACCACGACCAGCCATGTTAGTTGCAATGGTAACAGCACCCTTGCGTCCAGCTTGCGCCACAATTAAAGCTTCACGCTCATGATTTTTAGCATTAAGCGTTTCATGCTTAACTCCACGCTTATTCAGCAATGAAGACAACCGCTCCGAACTTTCAATAGAGACCGTACCCACAAGAACTGGCTGACCCTTTGTATGACGCTCTTCAATCTCATCAGCAACAGCATTAAATTTTGCATCAATAGTGCGATAGATAAGATCATTTTTATCATCACGAATTACCGGTCTATTAGGCGGAATAGCTTGTACGGGTAAGTTATAAATCTGCCTAAACTCCGCATCCTCAGTCATAGCAGTACCAGTCATGCCAGAGAGTTTGTCGTAAAGACGGAAATAATTCTGAAGTGTAATAGTTGCAAGTGTTTGATTTTCCTGTCGCACCAAAACATGCTCTTTAGCCTCAAGAGCTTGGTGAAGGCCTTCTGAGTAACGACGACCTTCCATGATACGACCGGTAAACTCATCGACAATCTTTACTTCTCCCCCAACTACAACATAGTCAATGTCGCGATGGAATAAGAACTGCGCCTTCAATGCTTGTTGCAAGTGATTAGGCAACTGTCCTTCAGGATCCGCATAAATATCATCAATGCCTAGAGCAAATTCGACCTTCTCAAGACCAGCTTCTGTAGTGAAGATGGTCTTTTTAGCCTCATCCATTTCAAAGTCAACATCGCGTTTTAAGGTTGGCATAACCGCAGCAAATTTTTTATAGGTATCCGCTGCTTGTGAACCCACACCAGAAATAATAAGAGGGGTACGCGCCTCATCAATCAAGATTGAGTCAACCTCGTCAACAATGGCATAACTATGACCACGCTGAACGCGTCTATCAGGACGAGCAACCATATTATCCCGCAAATAATCAAAGCCGAACTCTGAGTTAGTACCATATGTAATATCTGCTTCATAAGCAGGCTTTTTCTCATCAGGCATCATGCCATTTTGAATAAGACCTACTGTCATACCCAAAAACTTATACACCTGACCCATCCACGCACTGTCGCGTGCTGCCAAGTAATCATTAACTGTTACAACATGAACATTATTACCAGGAAGCGCGTTTAAGTAACCGGCCAAAGTAGAAACAAGCGTCTTACCTTCACCAGTTTTCATTTCAGCGATACGCCCGTCATGAAGTGCCATGCCGCCAATGAGCTGTACGTCATGGTGGCGCAACCCCAAGGTTCGCTTTGACGCCTCTCGGACTGCAGCAAACGCTTCAGGCAGGAGATCATCAAGCTGAGCGCCCTGTTCAAGGCGAGCACGCAACTCAACGGTTACATGAGCTAGCTCATCATCAGTTTTTGCTTCATACGTTGATTCGAGAGCATTAATTTTTTCTACTAGTTGTTCGTATTTTTTGAGCGCCTTACCTTCACCAGCGCTTAAGAGTTTAGAGAGAAATCCCATAGTATAATTCCTAGCAAGTATTTCTTTGTTAGACTTATCGCAACTACCTTACCACATTGACAATTTTGTCGGCTATCACACACTCTACTCTACCCCTGTAAGACACGATAATTACAAAGTTTGACGCTTATCTTTATTGCGCTTCCGCAAGAATTTCTTCATACAAATTCGTCAGTCGCGCTGATCCTTCCAACGCGTATTTGGACACCGCGCGTTTGCGAAATAAAGAAATACATTCCATTGCCCTAAAATGCAAATGAATTTTACGAAGCACTTGTGCCTGCAAATAACAAACTTGTTCATTAAACGGATCAACAGACTCAGCAAATTCTAAAAAGCGCAAAGCAAAATGATAGTCCCTGTCCTTTACCAAATTTTGCGCGCAAACTAGAGCAACTGTTGTCACCTTGTTTTTCCACATAGAACGCGCTGCTACTATCTCTTGATTGTTAAACCCGGGCAAGAGTTCTCCCCGATACAAATCCTTCAACGCATCCAAGACCACCACATAATCTGAAAGTCTACCGCACATTATCTCATCGCAAAGATACTCTAGCGCCACCAGATCAATGAAGGAGTTATTTGAATTGATTTTTAACGAAGTTCTACTTTTTGAAATCCATGAAATTTCTCCTGAATCATTAGCAAACAGACGACTCATATAACTCCAAAGCGTATAGAGCGACTGGCGAGGTTTCTTTGCGTTTGACGATGGCCACAACACTTGGGAAATCCATTCACGCGAAATCTCGCGATCATGCTGGATAGAGATCAAAGCAAGCAGCTCTTTTGCCTGATCACGCAATTCGTGTGCTTGAACAACACCATTATGGTTTGTAACACAAGAAAACCCACCAAAGAAGCGAAGTTCTTGCAAATCATGAGCAGAAGTAACATCAGGAGAAAATGAGCAAGACGGCTCTTTTGCCTCATGCATATTCATAGCACAACACGATTGACTCTTTAATGATTCAACTTTTGACGATGGATTTTTTGCTTGAATGAATGAATTTACGGTATTGGACATATCCAATCCTTTCTGCACTTACAGTGCCGGGCTTAGAGAGAAATTTGACTGTTCTTCATTTCTCTGATCGAGTTATTTTTATGCCAGAATCGTTTAAAAGAAGCTGGCAAAAAACTCATTACAATTCGTACACTTAGACTTCAAAACACATAAATCAACGCCCTTAATCCGTTCACCTGATAGTGAGCGCCATTTATCGGCTGAAGCCTCCAGGAGTATTTGAGAATTATCAAGTCACCCGTATTGTATTTGTGCTTCGATTGGATGCGATGCAAATCTACTTGCTCTCGGAGGACACGTACTTTAGCAAAATTTTTTGTGGAGTGCGAGTCAAAATTTTGAGTTGACCTCGTATTTTGCTTCAAATCCAAAAAAGGTGGAAATTGGTGCTTGACACAGCTGCTGAGAATTACTAATATATTCAGTCGCGTCATGGTTAACCCATTGGGGTGTCGTCTAATGGTAGGACAGCGGTTTCTGGTACCGTATGTGAGGGTTCGACTCCTTCCACCCCAGCCAACATGGCCCCGTCGTCTAGCGGTTTAGGACGCCGCCCTCTCAAGGCGGAGATCGCCGGTTCGAATCCGGTCGGGACTACCAGAGAATTTCAAAGGTCAGACATAATGTCTGACCTTTTTTCTTGTCTGTTGCTACTTAAATTTTCTTAGTTGAAGCAATATTACATTGCATCTGTCGTTTACAATCCCCTGCCTTAAGCGCCTTCCTATCGTCTTATTGCCTTTTCCATTACGCTATTCAGCTCATCCGATAACGCCCTACAACATAAGTCCCTTTTAAAATCAGAAATTAACTCGTCCTTTAATTAAGCCTTAAACTTAGCCTTTTTCGTCTCAAAATAAACCGATATTTTAACTCAACTCGTCTTCATAATCTCTTCGCATTTAGATACGTTTTTCCACAAGTGAGGCATGTTTCATTCCTAAATTTGCAGAATATATGAAATCCGTCACTCTTCATAAAAACCCCTCATCAGAGGTGATTTTCATCTATTTTTAAGACATTTTTGAGACACTTTTAAGACAAAGAAAAAACCTGAACTTGAAAGCAAATCCAAGTTCAGGTTTTTCATTACTACAATGGGTGATTGTTTTCTCTTATGAGCACCTAATTACACCTAATAAGATGATAGAGTTTAGCGTTATGAAAACACTTTTTCTTCAATCAAATCGACCGGCATCTGAGCACCAAACCAGATTTCTTCTGAAACAGCAGCTTGATAGAGCAACATACCCAAACCATTGATAGCAAGGTTGCCTTTAGCACGAGCATCTGCCAAGAATTGCGTCTCGCGGGGGAAATAAATTGCGTCTGCCACAACAATACCTGGACGAATGAGATCAGTTGGGATAGGTGTATCAGTATTACCCTCACCCATGCCAACATTAGTTGCATTGATCAAAATTGATGAATCCTCAATTGCGGTTTTGAGAGCTTCTTCATCTTCAAGATCATGAAGAATAACCTCACAACCAGTCTTAGCAACAACGCGTGGAATCATTTCTTCAGCAGTTTTATGAGACTTACCCTGAGCACGAGCAAATAGATGAATCTTTGCAACCCCATCAAGTGCAGCTTGGGCGAAAATTGCCGATCCAGCACCACCAGGACCCAGCAGCGTAATGGTTGCGCCTTCAACTTCAACCCCATGAGCACGTAAGTTAGTCATAAAACCAATGCCATCAGAATTGTGACCATATGCCTTACCATCTTTAAACTCAACGACGTTAACTGAATCAATTAACTCAACTGAATCTGAAATCTCATCAAGTAAGGGAATAATAGCACGCTTATGTGGCATGGTGACATTGCATCCTACCAGCCCGTCCATACCCTTAAAACCCTCTACAACTGCCGCTAAATTCTCAGGCTCAACATCAAAGCAAGTATATACTGCATCAATTCCTAAGTGCTGGTACGACAAATTGTGCATCGTCGGTGAAAGTGAATGCTCTGTTGGCTTTCCGATCAAGCACGTCGTTTTGGTATGCCCCGTAATTTCAGCCATACGTTTTCTCCTTACGTATTCCCCAAGTGATTTTATTTTTAGCGATGGGGCAAACAACATACCGCATCGTTAAAAAGTGCTTGTATTCATTATGGCGCAACACCCCCGAAGTTACGTGCACAAATAGAATGTTAATAGGAGAAAAATGAAACCGTACAGGAAATGAATAATTCCTGTACGATCAATATCATTATCAAGTCATTATCAAGTTATCGTGCTCGTCTACCAAACTTTGAACCTTTACGAGCCGTTTTTTTAAGTTCGCCTAAAATATCCTCTTCGCTTTTTCCCTCAAGTTGCATGCGTAGTTTTACTACCTGATCACGTAGACTTGCAGCCGATTCAAAATCCATCGCCGTGGAAGCTGAACGCATCTCTTCTTCAAGCGAAGCAATTACGCGCAAAACTTCAGAACGCGACATTTCAGCAAGCGCCGCATTAACCTGCTCAGCACTCTCGAATCCTTCTTCGTTCATGTGATCAGTAATGTCAGAAATTGACTTTTGGATGGTTTGTGGCGTAATGCCATGTTCTTCGTTAAAAGCAATCTGCAGTTCACGACGGCGCGCTGTTTCATCAATTGCACGGCGCATAGAATCAGTGATTTTGTCTGCATACATAATCACTTGACCATCCGCATTACGCGCAGCGCGCCCTATTGTCTGGATAAGCGAACGATGGTTACGCAAGAATCCTTCTTTATCAGTATCAAGAATGGCTACTAGACTTACCTCGGGAAGATCAAGACCCTCGCGCAATAAGTTAATACCAACTAATACATCAAACTCACCACGACGAAGATCGCTCAAAATCTCAACACGCTCAAGGGTGCCAATATCAGAATGCATATAACGAGCACGCACCCCTTGATCAAGCAAATGTTCCGTCAGATCTTCAGCCATTCGTTTGGTAAGCGTAGTAATCAATACGCGCTCATTACGCGCTGCTCTAATCTTTGACTCATCAATGATGTCATCAATCTGCGACAAAATAGGTCTTACTGAAATTTCTGGATCAAGAAGTCCGGTTGGACGAATAATCTGCTCGATTACATCTTCACTGACGCGCTCTTCATAATCTCCTGGCGTAGCTGAAACATAAACAAATTGCGGTACCCGTGCTTCAAACTCATCAAAACGCAAAGGGCGATTATCCAAACAGCTTGGAAGCCTAAAGCCATGCTCAGCAAGAGTGATTTTGCGGGAGCGATCGCCTTCATGCATGCCGCGAATCTGTGGTACCGTGACATGCGACTCATCAATAAAGCAAACAAAATCATCCGGGAAATAATCAATGAGCGTATAGGGTGGTTCGCCTGGTTTACGACCATCAATATGACGCGAATAATTCTCAATACCTGAACAAAAACCCATCGTTTCAATCATCTCAAGGTCATAACTCGTACGCATTTCAAGACGCTGTGCTTCAAGCAGCTTGCCCTCTTCCCTAAATTCTGCCAATCGCTGTTGCAGTTCAGTTTGAATGGTATCCAAAGCACGCTCCACCGCTGGACGCGCAGCAACATAATGAGAAGCCGGCCAGATGGGAAGCGCTTCAAATGAGTTCAGTTCCTCTCCCGTTACTTTGTCAATTTCTGTGATCGAATCAATCTCATCGCCCCAAAATTCAACACGAATAGGGTTATCAGCATAAGGTGGGAAAATATCGATGGCATCACCACGTACACGAAATGTTCCACGCGCAAAGTCATAATCATTGCGGTCATATTGGATATCAATAAGGCTCGCAATAACCTCATCGCGATCTTTTTCAATTTCTTTATCTAAAAAGATGGCCATACCAGCATATTCGGCAGGTGAACCAATGCCGTATATGCAAGAGACAGAAGCCACCACAATAACATCACGACGCGAAAGAAGTGCCGCTGTCGCTGCATGGCGCAACTTTTCCACTTCCTCATTGATAGAGGCATCTTTCTCAATAAAGGTGTCAGTCGTAGGAACATAAGCTTCAGGCTGATAATAATCGTAGTAAGAAACAAAATAGACAACCGCATTATGGGGAAAGAATTCACGTAACTCAGCTGCAAGCTGAGCAGCAAGCGTCTTGTTAGGAGCAAGAATCAAGGTAGGACGCTGGATCTTTTCAATAGTCTTTGCCATTGTATAAGTTTTTCCCGACCCGGTAACACCCATGAGTGTTTGATAGCGCATCCCTGCTTCAACGTTATGAGCGATAGCGTTAATGGCTTCCGGTTGATCACCTGCTGGCTCATAATCGGAAGCAACCTCAAGAGGCAATTCAGCAAGGCGGGCAACAGGAAGCTTCCCTTCCATGGTCTTACCTTCAATATTAGATAAATGACTCATGCGTCTCCTCCTTGAATATGACCCTATAAGCAGGTATTAGAGCATACGTGCTCCACGTTCGCTGTTCTCTTACAATAACTCTGCGATGCCTGATTCTTTTAGCCAGGTATAAATAGTGTGTTGAAATGTCTCAACTGTCGTATCGTTAACAAACACTACATCAGATATCGCAATCCGCTGCTCTTCAGGAACCTGACGCGCAATACGGTTTCTTGCATCTCCTTCAGGAATCCCTCGATACTTCACTAATCGCTTGATGCGAACTTCGGGCGATGCGGTAACACACACTACAAGATCAGCATGATCGGCAAAATCATCACGTCCATCCAAAATTGCCATTTCTAACACGACAACTGCATGCGTTTTTTGTGCTTCATCAAGACGATAAAGACATTCTTTATACAGATATGATTGAGTTATTGAATCAAGTTTTTTAGTATTCTCAGGGCTAGAAAATGCACATGCCGCAAGTTTAGATCGAATGATAGTACCTTCGGCATCAAGAATGTGTTCCCCAAATGCTTCAACGAGTTCTTGCTTCATAACAGGATTAGCCAAATTGTCATGGCCAACTAAATCAGCATAAACAACCGCTGCTCCGAGCGATGCCATATATTCAGTAAACGTGGATTTCCCACTACCCATACCACCAGTTACGAAGATCTTCATTGTGCTTGTCCTCTCGATTGCTTAAACCACAATCAAGTATAGTGGCTCATCACATCTCATCATATCTTTGAAAGAAAAGAATGACTGCCCTATCTGCTCTCTACAAACACTACGCTTTTTATAGGGGCAGATCCCAAAACGACATCATCTTGATAAAAGACGGCATATTGCCCAGGCGCTGTGGGAGTTTGCGCCACATCAAATACTGCGGTGACACAACCGTCAGATTCGGTAAAAATTCGTGCGCTAATCGCGTTCGACCGATAACGAATCTTGACACTACATATAATTCCATCGCCCTGCCCATAATCATACTGCTCGATACCTGCTTGCCACGTCAAAGGCCAGGTCGTCAATCCTGAAATAAGTGCATCATTTTTATACGCGAGCACAAGCACGTTGCGCGAAACATCCTTTTCAACAACAAACACCGGCTCGCCAAGCGCAATACCAATTCCTTTACGCTGACCAATGGTGTAGCGATGAAGCCCTTGATGTTCTCCTACTACGCTTCCGTCACGCAGTTCCACCTTACCAGGCGTATCAGCAATCCCGCGCTCAAGCAAAAAATCACGGTAATCAGTAGGAACAAAACAAAGATCCTGACTTTCAGCTCGATGCGCTACAGGAAGTTCATGCTCATCTGCAAAGATACGCACGTCAGTTTTTTGCCACTCCCCTAACGGCAAAACAAGACGCGCTAGCTGGTCTTGGGTAAGTTGTGCAAGCATGTAGCTTTGATCTTTTGTCGTATCATTTGCTTTTGCTATAGCGTATCGTCCTGTTACTGGATCAAACACGCGTCGTGCATAGTGACCCGTTGCCACAAAAGCAGCATCATAAGCATCTGCTACCTCAAGCAAAACAGGAATCTTGCAAAAGCGATTACAAAACACGCAAGGCGATGGGGTTTGACCTTGCGCACATTGATCGCAAAAAGGAACAATAACCGTACGCTCAAAAACCTCAGTCGCATCGCAAACAATATGTTCAATACCAAGAAAAGCAGCTACTTCTGAAGCCGCCTGAATAGATGCGTTTGTTGCAGCATCATCAACAAAACGAGCAGTAACACCAATAACCTGGTATCCCTGCTCAATAAGGAGAGCGGCGGAAGTTGCGCTATCGACTCCGCCGCTTAAACCTAAAACTATGCGAGAAGTATTTTCTGGCGTTTTACTCAGCCTCAGTCTCTTCTACTTCGACAACTTCAACTTCCTTAGTCTCAGGCTCCTCAACAGCAATTTCTAAACCAAGGTCAGCTGCAGCAGCTTTCATGGACAAGGAAATGCGACGGCGATCAGCATTAATGTCCATTACCTTAACCTTTACAGGGTCACCAACATGGACAACCTGTGCAGGTGAATCAATATGCTTTGCAGCCATCTCGGAAATGTGTACTAAGCCTTCAACATTGTCACCGAGCTCAATAAATGCACCGAAAGGAACAATCTTGGTAACGGTGCCATCAATAATGGTGCCAACAGGATAAGTCTCAACAAGCTTAGTCCAAGGATCCTCAGTAGTCTGCTTTAAGCCGAGAGAAATACGCTCACGCTGCAAGTCGACATCGAGAACCTCAACCTCAACTTCTTCTCCAACTTTAACAACCTCTGAAGGATGGTTTACGTGGCTCCAAGAAAGCTCGGAGATATGAATCAAACCATCAATGCCACCAAGGTCAACAAAAGCACCAAAGTCTACAATTGAAGAAACCGTACCCTTTAAGCGCATACCCTTAGTAAGCTTCTCGAGGATCTCAGCACGTTCGTTCTTGCGGCCTTCCTCAAGGATGACGCGACGGGAAAGAACAACGTTATTACGGTTGCGATCCATCTCAATAACGCGAGCCTCAATCTCAGTGCCAAGGTATGCAGAAAGATCTTTAACGCGACGAAGATCAACCAAGGATGCAGGCAAGAAGCCGCGAAGTCCGATGTCAAGAATCAAACCACCCTTAACAACCTCAATAACTTCACCGGTTACTACTTCTCCAGCCTTGAATTTATCCTCAACCTCAATCCAAGCACGTTCATATTCAGCACGCTTCTTAGAAAGGATAAGGCGGCCATCTTTGTCCTCCTTTTGAAGAACAAGAGCCTCAAGTTTATCACCAAGATTTACGACCTCAGAAGGATCGGCATCTTTACGGATTGAGAGCTCGCGAGCAGGAATAACGCCTTCACTCTTAAATCCAATATCTACCAACACTTCATCGTGCTCGATCTTAACGACGGTGCCATCGATCAAGTCACCTTCGTCGAAATCGGTCAGAGTGCCATCGATCATCTGGTTCATCTGCTCGTCAGAGATGTCGTCAAACTCGATGACAGACGTGTTCTTGATTTCGGTCAAAACGGACCCCTTTCAAAAAAATTCGGGGACCCTTCGTACGTGTTTGTAGTTTTGTTACATAAACCATGCATGCTGCATCACGTTAATGATGACGCCAACAACAAACATGTCTCGGGGGCCAATACATTCTTTGCCTGCATGATTGCAGACTGTCAAAGTATAGCATAGTAATACTTTTTGACTAGCGAAAATGAAGGATTTGTGGTATGCGATTATTTATGGTTACTTTCAAACTCTTTCATGAAAGAAACAAGCGCTTCAACACCTTCTTTAGGCATTGCATTATAGATAGAAGCGCGCATGCCACCAACACTACGATGACCCTTAATGGACTCAATGCCATGATTTTTCGCCTCAGCAACGAACAAAGCATCAAGCTCATCACTTCCTGTGATGAAAGGAACATTCATGATAGAACGATCCTCCTTGCGAGCCGTTGCTTTAAACAGAGATGATTGATCCAAGAAGTCATAGAGCAGTGCAGCCTTTTCTTCATTGCGAACTTTCATCGCAGCAAGACCACCTTGAGCCTTGAGCCATTTAAAGACTAAGCCACAAATATAAATGCCATATGCAGGAGGCGTATTGTAGAGAGAGCTGTTCTCAACTTGTGTAATGTACTTCAACATGGTTGGAGTATAAGGTAATACCTCTTCACGTACCAAATCATCACGAACAATAACAATGACAACACCGGCAGGACCAATGTTTTTCTGTACACCACCATAAATCAGGCCGTAATCACTTACATTAATTGGCTCTGACATAAAACAGGACGATACGTCTGCTACCAAAGGAATATTGCCAGTCTGAGGAAGCTTATGGTACAAGGTGCCATAGATGGTTTCATTCTGGCAAATATAAACATAGTCAGCATCATCAGAGAAATTGAGCGTATCTACATCAGGAACGTAAGAAAAGTTCTCATCCTCAGAAGAAGCAATGCAACGTGCATCACCATAGATTTGAGCTTCTTTAAATGCCTTTTTTGACCAAGAGCCAGAAACGATATAATCAGCAACTTTATTCTTCATCAAGTTCATAGGAATAGCAGCAAATTGCTGAGAGGCGCCACCCTGCAAGAACAAGACATGATAGTTATCAGGAATCTGCATCAAATCACGAATGTCAGCTTCAGCAGTTTCAATAATGTTTTTGAACGCTGCTGAGCGGTGACTCATCTCCATAACTGACATACCCGTATTTTGATAATCGAGCATTTCGGCAGCAGCCTGCTTCAATACCTCTTCGGGCAAAACAGCAGGGCCAGCAGAGAAGTTATACACTCTCGACATGGTTGTAAGGCTCCTTTTTTCTTATATCGTATACAGCCAAACATTCAAGAACTAAACGCACAAGTATAGTGATAGTGCAGGCGAAAACCACCTGCACTATTTCCACACGTTTCTTATCCTATCGTGTTTTAAGTAACGATGAGTGTAACACCACAAACCAAAAAAGAGTCCTCTTGTATGGTTCTTTAGCGGCCTAAAGCGTCAAAGCTTGTTCCAATGGTAGCCCTGCATGCACTTTTCTTCCTCTTGCATACAAATTTCCACAGAAAAAGCTACTCCTATACGAGCTCTTCAAGAGAAGTTGCGCCTTTGACTGACCCATCATTAAGAGCTTGCTTGATTTCTTCATCGGTATAACCAAGCTCTTTCATAACTTCAATCGTTGCAGAACCCAACATTCCCGTAGGCGTAAAGACAGGCGTATCTTCGGAATCAAACTGAATAGGCACAGTTGGGATATTACGTTTTGATTTTGGATAGGTAATTTTAACAAGATAATCATTATCCCACACGTTTTGATCTTCATAAACATCAAGAGGAGTTTGACAAAGCTCTATAGGAACGCCAGCATCCTTAAAGAGTTTAAGAGCTTCTTTCGCACTCATCTGGCCAATAGCAGCATCAAGAATGCCAACAACTTCAGGATTAAGTCCTTGTTCATTCATTTCAACACAGTTAACCAAACGAGGCTCATCAACTAAATCTTCACGTCCAATGAGTTTCATAATTTTGTTGTAATCGCGATCATATTCAGGATCACACATGGCAAGATACTTACCATCTTTAGTCATATACACATTGTTGAATGGGCAAATGACTTCAAGACGACTCTTAGGATACGGATTGCCATATTGTGCAGAAATCATGCCCGTCATAAGCGTATAAACTCCTGCATGCTGGAGCGCGCACGTAACATACTCGCCTTCTCCCGTTTTTTCCCGACCGATGACAGCAGCACAAATTCCCGCAGCCAAAAACATTGATGCTTGAAGATCTCCGTATCCATTGGTGGGGATCATGGGAGCATCTCCTCTATTTACGGTGGTTCCAAACACTCCACCGCGCGCCATATAACACGTTACATCAAAACCAGGATCATCTTTTTCAGCACCCTTTTTTCCATAGCCTAGACCATGTCCCATAATGAGACGAGGGTATTTTGCATGTAACGTATCCCAATCCAGTCCTAATTTTTTGAGCGATTTGTTGCGCGTATTAGTAATAAATACATCCGCAGTAGCAAGCAGTTTATCCATGACCTCTGCGCCTGTTTTGCTCTTTAAATTCAAAGAGATAAACTTCTTATGCAGATTTACCATATCAAAGGCAAGATTTTCTTCATCCGACATAGGCATATTAAACACTGCTGCCTGCGTAACACGACATGGATCACCTTTAGCTGCTTCAATCTTAATAACCTCTGCACCCCATTCACCCAAAACACGACCGGTTGCAGGTGTTGCCATATATGTCGTTAGGTCAATAACGCGCAAACCTTCCAATGGCTTCATGATAAATCCCCCTCCACGGTGAAAGCATTGCTTCTTCTTTTTATCAGTAAGCCTAACAAATTACCTTCTCTTGTCGCTTCACCTTATAAATTCGCTACGTAATTGAAAAAATCCCTCCTTCGCACTCCTTGTTGCTTCCAAGAATGCAAAAGAGGGATTTATTAAGACGATAGGGATTTAACGTACTATCGCATTATTTCTTGATCCAAGAGAACATGGAGCGAATATTTTCGCCCGTCTCTTCAATAAGATGCTCATTATGAGCAGCACGCTGCTCTTCAAGCCACTTATGATCATTGTCGCAGTCATCCATGAACTCACGTGCGAACTCACCATTTTGGATGCGATTCAAAATCTCACGCATAGCCTTCTTGGACTCTTCACCAATAACCTTAGGACCAGCATAGTAGTCACCATATTCAGCAGTGTTGGAAATTGACCAACGCATATGATGCATGCCGCCTTCATACATAAGGTCAACAATCATTTTCATCTCGTGATAGCACTCAAAATACGCCATCTCAGGTGGATAGCCCGCATCAACCAAAGTCTCAAAGCCAGCCTGAATCAAAGCTGTTACACCACCGCAAAGAACTGCTTGCTCACCAAAGAGGTCAGTCTCAGTTTCATTTTTGAAGGTAGTTTCAATAACACCAGAGCGAGCTCCACCAATGCCCCACGCATAGGACAAAGCCAAGTCTTTTGCGTTACCAGTAAAGTCTTGCTCAACACAAATAAGATCAGGTACGCCAGAGCCTTCAGTGTACTGACGACGAACAATGTGGCCAGGACCTTTAGGAGCAATCATAACAACATTGACATTCTCAGGAGGAGTAATGTAGCCATAGTGAATATTAAATCCATGAGCAAATGCAAGGGTGTCACCTTCATGGAGATGAGGAGCAATCTGATCAGTGTAGGTCTTTGCCTGAATCTCATCAGGTACCAAGATCATGATGAAATCAGCCTCTTCAGCAGCCTCAGGAATAGTCATTACTTTAAGACCAGCTTCTTCTGCATCAGACCAAGATTTAGAACCCTCACGTAAACCTACGCGTACGTCAACGCCAGAATCTTTGAGGTTGAGGGCATGTGCGTGACCCTGAGAACCATAACCGATGATGGCAACCTTCTTGCCTTTGATCAACGATGGATCTGCGTCTTGTTCATGATAGATAGTAACAGCCATGTTGTTTCCCTTCTTCTTTATGACTGGTTGTTAATTATACAAGTCTCTCGAAACGAGGTACTTACATTCTTTTAAACGTGGCACAATAAGCCTTTAGCTCACCTTTGAACCACGCGACATAGCAATAATACCCGTACGAATAATCTCTTTAAGGCCATACGCACGCAACAAATCTTCAATACCCTTAAGCTTATGCTGCGTTCCCGTTGCTTCAATTGTCAGTGAAGTTTTACCAACATCAACGATCTTCGCGCGGAAGATGTTAGCAATTTCAATCACCTCAGAGCGATGCTCAGGAGTGACATGCACTTTGTAAAGAACCAACTCGCGCTCAATAGCATCCTCAGAAGTAAGGTCGGTAATCTTATGAACACTAATAAGCTTATGAAGCTGTTTGGTAATTTGTTCAAACGCGGAATCATCACACGCAAGCACGATAGTCATACGCGCTAACGTGGGGTCTTCGGTAGGACCAACTGAGAGTGAATCAATATTAAAACCACGACGAGAGATTAATCCTGCAACACGAGATAAAACGCCTGATTTGTTTTCAACCAGAATAGATAGGATGTGCATTGATGTTTTTTCCATGATTACTCCTCTCCATCCTGCTTGGTGGCTTCTTCGGGCGCTTTAGAAGCCATCTTAGTATTAATCTCATCAGCTTCACGCAAAGCCGCATCGGCTAAATCAAGATCGGCATTAATGCTTGCCGCTTCTTTAGCAGCTTGTACCGCATGAGCCTTTTCTACCGCAATAACCGGAATTCCTTCATCGTTAACATCTTCGGAAGGATCGATCATTTCAACAATAGAGCCAACATTAATAGCGCCAATAATATCATCAAGAGGCGCTCCTGGCGCAACCATAGGATATACATTTTCATCGCGATCAATGCGCATATCGAGCAAAGCAGGGCAATCAGCAGCAAGCAAACGTTTAAAGGCAGCCTCTAATTGATCGGGATCACTTACCCGCTCAGCCTTCCAGCCATACGCATGAGCAAGCGCCACAAAATCTGGACATTCAGGCAATACCGTATGAGAATAGCGACCACCATAAAACAAGCCCTGCCATTGATGCACCATACCTAAGGCAGAGTTGTTCATCAATAAAACTTTTACGTTGATGCGCTCGATAGCAGCAGTGGCCATTTCTTGGATATTCATCTGCAGTGACCCATCGCCAGCAATACACACTACTTGCTTGTCAGGACAAGCTACTTTAGCACCAACAGCTGCCGGTAAACCAAAGCCCATAGTACCCAGACCGCCTGAAGTTAAAAACGTACGAGGCTTATCGCGATCAATATGTTGTGCAGCCCACATTTGATGCTGGCCAACTTCAGTAGTTACAATTGCGTCATCGGGAAGCATGCTTGAAAGTAAATCGAGCGCTGCTTCAGGAGAGATAGTACCTTTTTGCGTTGCAAGCGCTGGCTTATATAAAGGATGCTGAGCACGCCAGGCATTAACCTGTTCGAGCCATTCTTGAGTAATAGGAGCAACAGGGCTTTGATGAAGCTGATCTACCATACCTGACAAAATCACCTTCGCATCACCAACAATAGGAATCTGCGCAACACGATTCTTTCCTATTTCAGCAGGATCAACATCAATATGAATAACTTTTGCATGTGATGCAAAGTCCGACAAACGGCCTGTCACACGGTCAGAGAAACGAGCTCCTACCGCAATCAGTAAATCAGCATTGGTAAGTGCGTAGTTTGCGTATTGAGAACCATGCATGCCAACATGGCCCAAATTAAGAGGATGACTTGCAGGGAATGCACCTTTGCCCATCAGTGTTGTTACAACAGGAATCTGCAACGCTTCCGCAACCTCAAGCAATTCCTGCTCAGACTGAGAAGCAATAATGCCACCACCAATATAAAATATGGGTTTTTTGGCTGACTTCATCATCTCAATAGCTTGCTTAATCTGGCGTGTGTTGCCTTTAACAGTAGGTTTATAGGATGGAATATTGATATCCTCAGGATATTCAAACACCATCTCTGCGCCTGCTAAGTCAGAAGGAATATCAATAAGCACTGGACCAGGACGACCAGAATTGGCAATATAAAATGCTTCCCTAAAGGTACGGGTCATATCGTCTAAAGACTGCAGTAAATAGGAATGTTTTACTACGGGCATCGTAATACCAACAATGTCAGATTCTTGGAAAGCGTCAGTACCAATAATATGACGGGGAACCTGACCAGTAATAACTACCATGGGAACTGAGTCCATATAAGCCGTAGCAATACCCGTTACCGTATTAGTGGCACCAGGTCCTGAAGTAACAATAACAACACCTGTCTTACCTGTAGCGCGTGCATATCCATCAGCCTCATGGGTAGCACCTTGCTCATGGCGTGCAAGTACGTGATGAATTTTGTCAGAATCATAGAGTGCATCATAGATCTTGATAGCTTGTCCTCCCGGATAGCCAAAAATCGTGTCGACACCCTCAGCTTCAAGAGAGGCAATAACAGCTTGCGCGCCTGTCATTACCTTCCCTTGTTTTTCAGTATTTGGGCCCAATCCCATTTTTTTTTCGTATTCTTTATCGATGATCATCCGAAATATGCCCCCTTATCGGCGCTTGAAACCAAACGCGCATAACGCGCCAAAACTCCCGTTGCGTGCTTAGGTGCTGGTGGTTCCCAAGCTACACGACGTGTTTCGAGCTCTTCATCAGAAACTTCTAAGACCAAAGATCCTGCATCAATATCAATGGAAATAATGTCACCTTCATGCACCAAAGCGATAGGACCACCTGCTTGCGCTTCTGGGCTTACGTGTCCAATAGCAGGACCTTTGGTTGCACCAGAAAAGCGGCCATCGGTAATAAGGGCAACAGACTTATCGAGTCCCATGCCACAAATTGCTGAAGTTGGAGTTAGCATCTCACGCATACCTGGACCACCTGCTGGACCCTCATAGCGGATAACAACAACATCACCAGGATTGATCTTGCCGCCAAAAATTGCCTCACATGCTTCTTCTTCAGAATTAAAGACGCGCGCAGGACCAGTATGCTTACGCATATCATCTGAAACAGCCGATTGTTTAACCACACCACAGTTAGGTGCTAGATTTCCGCGCATAACACGCAATCCACCCACTTCACTGTAAGCGTTTTCAACAGTGCGAACAATCTCACCATCAACAAGCGGTGCTTGCGCAATCCACTCCCCCATAGTTCCATGGCAAGTAAGAGCATTCTCATCCAAAAGGCCATGACGACCAAGTTCGCCAATGATAGCTGAGATGCCACCAACCTTATTAAGGTCTTGAATATGAAGTGGTCCAGCAGGAGCAATACGCGTAATGTTAGGTATCTCCGAACAAATTTCATCCCAATCATCCATAGTGATAGGGCATCCTGCTGCATGGGCGATAGCGGTTAAATGCAGCATAGTATTAGTTGAACCACCAAAAGCCATATCAAGCGCCATACCATTATGGATGGATGCTTTATTGATGATATCGAGTGCAGTAATGCCTTTATCAAAAAGCTCCATTACCTTCATGCCTGCATGTTTAGCAAGACGAATGCGCTCAGAAAATACAGCAGGGATTGTACCGTTACCAGGAAGAGCAATACCTAATCCTTCAGAGAGGCATGCAATAGAGTTTGCGGTAAACATGCCTGAACAACTACCGCAGGTAGGACAAGCAGTGTTTTCAAACCATTTGCACTCTTCTTCAGTCATCGTACCAGCGGTAACTTGCCCAACAGCATCAAAGAGGGTATTGAGATCAGTCTGATTTCCGCAGGTATCTTCGCCAGCAAGCATAGGGCCGCCAGAAATTAGCACTGTCGGAATATTTAAGCGACAGGCAGCGATAAGCATGCCAGGCACAACTTTATCACATGAAGGAATCAACACCATCGCATCAAATTGATGACCCTGAACAGCACATTCGACCGAGTCAGCAATAACCTCTCGACTTGTAAGCGAATAATGCATACCATCATGATTCATAGCAATACCGTCACAAACACCAATCGTGGTCATTTGTACGGGCGTACCACCTGCCATGCGGACACCTGCTTTTACTGCATCGGCAATAGTCTGAAGATGAATGTGTCCGGGGATGATTTCATTTTGCGATGAGATTACGGCGACTAAGGGACGCTCAAGCTCTTCATCAGTAAATCCATCAGCTTTAAGCAATGAACGATGGGGTGCACGGGCCAGTCCCTTTTTAATTGCGTCACTACGCATTGTACTTCTACCTACCTCTCTATTCTTTTATGACACCTTATAAAGGTAATGTCATATTCTCCTTTATGTATTGCGGTTGCGCGAGAAAAGCACTCCATATAAAAAAATCCTCATGCACCATTCATACGCTGCATCAGGACCATATACTCACTAACCAGATAGACATCTATCCAAGTTAAGACTAATCACGGAGTCACCGATTCAACGTACTAGCCTCATGTCTCATTGAAGATCATCCAATACTAAGACATCAGACGTTCTGACTGAATAGCTCAAAGGTGCCTTTCAGACCGTCCACCATCGGTTTTCACCAACCACCGACTCTCTATAAATGATGGATTCGTCCCTACTTTTCCTCATCAACGCTTTTCTATGTTTGACCATCATAGCACGGAATGCTTGCTTGACTAGAGCTTTCTTTTCATACGTATCAGCAAAGTTTGCCAACGACGTAACCAACAAGCAAAACTACCAAATTACTCTGTTCTTTTTAATACAGTGCATCAAAACATATTATTTGTTACACTCACTCATTGATAATGCACCTTTTATATGGAATTCAGGTTATCCCCCGCTATGAATCTTGCTCATTTAACCTATTTCAAAACGCTCGCTGAAACAAAGACGTATCGTGATACTGCCTATGAGTGTTCTATTTCTTAATCCACTCTTTCAAATGCCATTAACGGGTTAGAAAAAGAACTTGGTACATCTCTTTTTGTTCGTAATAAAGGCTTAGCTGAGCTAACCGAGACCGGGCACATCTTTTATACTTACGTTGACACCTCACTCCGTTTTCTCAATAACGGCATTGATATTGTTAAAGAACGCTCGGGCAAACAAATCCGCGAGATTACTATTGGAACCATTTTGTCTGCTCAAAGTCACGATTGGTCAGAACTAATTTATGACTACCGCAAACAAGTTCATGGTAATGTGCAAATCAATGTTGTTCAATCAACGACTCCAGAAATTCTCAAAGATATTAAAGCGGGGAAAATCGATGTCGCTTTCTGCGGATCCCTTGGTCCTGATCCAGATTTAATGCAATGCCCTCGCTGGTCACAAGGCGTTGTTCTCGTCGTCAACAAAGATCATCCTTTTGCCAAACGCGATCATATATCACTAACCGAATTAGTTAATCACTACCTGATTTCCTATACCTTAGATGGCCCAATTGGCCCACCACTTACAGCACTTATTAAAGGAAGAGATCTCACTGTAGATTGTTTATATAACGATGAGATTACGCTTGCTTCGATTGTTGCATCCAATCCCGACATTATGGCTATTGCTTGTAATTCATGGCTTTTAAGCTCGTATGGAGATCACATTAAGCTTGTTTATATTGAAGAAGCTGATGATGATTTTAGACAAATCTTTTTTAGCTATTTAGCCAATTCGGAAAAACCCCGCATTGTCGAAGAGTTTATCAAGCTCGTAACTCAAAGTTGCATTTCTTAAAAGCCCTGTATAAAACAAATGACCGCCTAAGGCGGTCATTTGTTTTCTTGAAATATCAATCTTTTCCCTCTAGACATCTCTAAAAGACTGATATTTCACTATCTGAAAGAGCATCCCCATACTCACAATCAGATCATTCCCTGCGGTAAGGATTATCACTTACCATATTCCTTGCGGACTTCTTCTGTCTTGAATCGACGCTTCCTCTATATCCCCCGGAGGAAGCGTCTCTTTCAAGGCCTTGTTAGTTTATACTCCATAATGAAAATTAAAGATACTTAATTATTTTAATAATTTCGACTTATTATTCAAATTTCTGAAGATTACCGTGAACATGTTCATTATTTTGGACAAATTCTTTATTTTGGGTATTTTTTAAAGCTCCCTTTCCCTTGTTATTTCAGTGTTCAACACCCTCATCTCTACTACACTAAGATTGTTTACGCATCATCAGATGAAATAAGGATGAGTTTATGTATCTTTGGAATGTTGAAGTTAATCCCGACGCAGCACTAGCACACAATGCTACCGTTATGGGCAATGTCCATCTTGCAGAAAAAGTATCAGTCTATCCAAACAGCGTTATTCGTGCTGACAACTACGAAATAGCTATTGGTAACGAAACCAACATCCAAGATAACTGCACCGTTCATGTTAGCGTCTCTGGACCGTGCCATATTGGCAGCAAAGTCACTGTTGGCCATAATGCCATCATCCATGGATGCATAATTGAAGACGAGTGTCTCATTGGCATGGGCGCTATTGTTATGGATCATGCTCGCGTTGGAAGGGGAAGCGTTATTGGTGCTGGCGCCCTCGTTCCTGAGGGTATGGAAATACCGCCTTATTCGCTCGTGGTAGGCATTCCAGCAAGAATAAAACGCTCAATTACTCCAGAAGAACACAAAGAACAGTTACGCCAATGTCAGATGTATGTGGAAGAATCGCAGGCTATGGCGCAAGCCGGAGTGTTTTATTTTGGAAGTTCAATACCCTTTGATCATGCCACCATCTTACTTAAACAGTCTTAAGCCTATATACATGTCGTAATAAAAGCATTCATCAATGTTTTAAAGTCTGTTTCTGCTTGCAAGGCAGCATCCATTACTTCATCAGAGTTCGGATCAGCACCTTCAATACCGCAGGCCATGTTTGAAATAAAGGAAAGACCAACAACACGCATACCAACATGACGAGCAGCTATTACTTCTTCAACTACACTCATGGCAACAGTATCAGCGCCCCATAAAGAAAACATTTTTATTTCAGCAGGAGTTTCAAAACTTGGTCCTAGTAAACCAAGATACACACCTTCATGCACTTCAATATTAAGGTGCGACGCAAGTTCAAGCAAGGCAACACGAAGTGCTGAATCATAAGCATCAAGCATAGGAACAAACCGTTGCGCCATGTGTGATTGCTCAACACCAACAAGAGGATTGCGACCAGTGAAATTAATATGATCTTTCATGCAGCAAAAAGAGCCAACACTATAGGTTCTATTAATTGCTCCTGCAGCATTAGTGGTAATGAGTGTATCAATACCAGCTGCATGCATTACCCATACAGGAAAAGCAACTTCAACAGCACTTGCTCCCTCATAACCATGGATGCGTCCCTGCATGCAAAGCACAGGAATGGTCGCATCCGTATCAAGATATCCGATGACAAACTGACCTTTATGCCCTTCTGCGGTTGAAACACGCATAAAAGGAACTTCGTTATACGGTAAAATACGTGCATGATGCAATGCGTCCGCATAAAAATTAAGGCCGCTCCCTAAGATCAGTCCACATACAGGCTGAACCCCATCGAGAAAATCACACAAAACCTGCGCGGCTTGTGCAATATGCTTTTGAAGATCAATATCTTGCGCCATGATGTTCTTCCTTTCAAAAACCGAACATTGTTTTACAAGCTCGCCGATGCATGGATTGGTGAAGATACACGGTTTAAGAATATAGAGGACGATAAGCAATAAGGATGCGATCTACTCCCGTCAAGTCTTTCTTTATCTCGCACCGTTCAAAGCCAGCTTTTTCAGCAAGCGCACGCGCTTCTTCAAGATGTTCTTCAAAAAGCTCTAATCCCAAAAGACCACCCGGTTTTAAAGCGCATAAGGCATCGGGTAATAAACGCCGCACCACGTTAAGTCCATCTTTTCCACCATCCAGAGCAAGAGCGGGATCATAGTCCGTCACTTCTTTGTCGAGTGTTACCAGCACTGAGTGAGGGATATAGGGAGGATTAGAAATAATACAATCAAACGTTTCTTTTTTGCCGGGAAGCAATGCTTCAAAAAGATCAGATTTAAGCACCGTAACCCTATCAGACAGATCAAGTTCATCGACATTTTTTTGGGCTAATGCAAGCGCGTGATCGTCAATATCAGTAGCAATTACGGTTGCAGCAGGATACTCATAGGCTATTGAACAGGCAATGCAACCTGATCCTGTACAAAGATCAAGCACCTGCAAGGGCTTTGCCGATGCGGGTGAAATAACTTCAAATCCTTCTTCGTCATAGGTGACAATATCGGTTGTTTTATCAAGATCGAGCGCTGAAAAGCACTCACTCACTAAAATCTCGGTTTCAGGACGAGGAATCAAAACACCTTTTTCCACCGAAAGGTTGAGATATCTAAAA
The DNA here is from genome assembly GCA_900542265.1 of uncultured Eggerthella sp. Classification (GTDB taxonomy): domain Bacteria; phylum Actinomycetota; class Coriobacteriia; order Coriobacteriales; family Eggerthellaceae; genus Anaerotardibacter. The sequence goes on from UQML01000005.1 coordinate 51,077, forward strand.
GGCGCTTTACCACTAATAAGCTGAAGAGGCTCACCCGTTGCACGGCGGGCAACCCACTCACGCATTATCGCGCGCTCACTAGCTGAGAGTGGTTGATCAAAATGCGTATAGAGCTCGATGCGCGATAAACCAGTTACTTCAGACAATAGCCACTGGGCTGATACCAGTGGCTGAGGATCTTGGTGGCGCTCAAGATACCCTTGACACCACGCGAGAATGTCTTTAATTGTCCAGATGGCGTCACTCACTACACTACTTCTTACTTATACAGCCTCTTCGAGCTTGGCAGCACGATCAGCGGCTTGGAGTGCAGTAATGACATCCCCCAAAAGATCTCCCATCAAAACACCGTTATAGGTTGAGTTAAATCCAATGCGATGATCTGTTACGCGGTCTTGTGGTCCGTTGTAAGTGCGAATTTTTTCTGCACGATCTCCCGAACCAATTTGAGCAAGACGCTTTGCGCCTTCAGCAGCTTGCTGCTCAGCAAGCATTTTTTCATACAAACGTGCACGCAAAACCGCCATAGCAGCAATCTTATTTTGCAACTGAGATTTTTGATCTTGCGATTGGACTACCAAACCTGTAGGCAAATGAGTAATACGAACTGCTGAGTCAGTCGTATTAACACACTGACCGCCCGGTCCTCCTGCACGATACACATCAATGCGGAGATCGCCTTCATTGATCTCAACATCGATCTCATCTGCTTCGGGCAATACAGCTACCGTTGCCGTTGAGGTATGAATACGTCCTTGTGATTCAGTCTTAGGGACACGCTGAACACGATGAACCCCTGATTCAAACTTCATAACTGAATACACTTTATCGCCCATCACTTTGAACTGGATTTCTTTATACCCACCAGCTTCAGAGGGAGATACGTCCATGGTCTCGGTTTTCCAACCTTGTGCAGCGGCAAAGCGCTCATACATTTTATACAAATCACCTGCGAAAATGGCAGCCTCATCGCCACCTGCAGCAGCACGAATTTCAACAATAATATCTTTTTCATCGGCGGGATCAGAAGGGATCAACATGAACTTGATTTCTTCTTCAAGTTCTGGCAACCGTGCTTCAATGGATGCAATCTCTTCTTGAGCGAATTCCTTCATGTCAGCATCAGAAAGCATTTCTTTTGCAGCAGCCAAATCATCAAGCGCTTGGATGTATTCTTTTGAGATCTTAACGAGTGGACCTTGATCAGAATACTCTTTAGCAAGCTTGTTATATTCTGATTGGTGTGCAACTACCTCAGGATTACCTAATTTAGCTTCAAGTTCCTTGTAGGCATCAATAATCTTTTCAAGCTTTTCGCGCATCGTCATCCTTACTTAACGTGAATACTTCAGTTAGTTACTAGAGATAGAAAAAGGGACACCAGCACGTTGCGATGTCCCCTGGTGTTTTATCAGTGGTCTATTTTATCACGATGCAACAAAGTTGACAGCAGCCTCTGCCGCCAGTGCACCATCTGCGGCGGCTGTCACCACTTGACGAAGCGGCGTCGTACGAACATCGCCTGCTACAAAAACGCCAGAAACTGACGTCGCACAGTCAGATTCAGCAATAACATAGCCATGCTCATCGCAGGCAACAAACCCATCGAGCCATTCGGTTTTTGGCTCAGTGCCAATAGCTACAAATAAAGCTGACGCAGGAATAACCGTTTCCTCTTCGGTGATGACATTGCGAATGGTCACGCTAGACAGCATGTCGTTTGTCTCACCAAAGCCTGCATAGACATTGTGCCAATGAATATGCACATTATCTTTATGCATAACGCGATCAACATATACCTGGTGAGCACGTAACTCATCGCGACGATGAACGAGATGAACGGAGTTGCAAATATTGGAAAGATAAATTGCATCAGCACAAGCAGTATCTCCCCCACCTGCGATCACTACATCTTTATCTCTAAAGAAGTTTCCATCACACGTTGCGCAATATGATACTCCGCGTCCCTCAAGATGAAGAAGACCGGGATCGTCGATTTTGCGTGGCTGAGCACCGGTTGCAATAATGACCGATCGCGTATCATGATTTCCTGAAGCAGTGACAACGGAAAACCCAGAAGAAGCATTTCCTTCAAGCTTCATAACAGCCTCTTGTACTATATGAACACCAAAGCGCTCTGCTTGAGAGCGGAGCGCCATGGCAATCTCGAATCCATTGATTCCTTGAGGAAATCCAGGATAGTTTTCTAAATCATCGATAGAAGTAAGCTGACCACCAACAGTTAATGATTCAAAGAGCGTTGTATTCATGCCAGCACGTGCTGCATAAATTCCTGCAGTCAGTCCCGCTGGACCTCCACCCACAATTGCAACATCTAACATTGAGCCTTCTTCTTTCTACACGCTATTTGCTTTATGCAGTTTGAACTGCTTTCTGAATAGCGTCAATCATCGTGTCTTTTGATTGAACACCAATAAATTGCTGATAAGGCTGACCATCTTTAAAAATAATCATAGTTGGAACACTCATAACACGGTACTGAGCTGCAAGATCGCGGCACTGATCAATATCAACCTTATAAACATGTGCCGCTGGTTCAACAGCCTCAGAGATCTCATCTAAAACAGGTGCCATCATCTTGCATGGTCCACACCATGTTGCGAAGAAATCGACTAATACTGGGTCGCTACTCTCAAGTACCATACCAGCAAATTGCGTTTCGGTAATTTCTGTTGCCATCGTAATAACCTCCTACGTCATATACCTTTTCTGTAAAGGTATATTGTTTTCATCTCATGCCCTTATTGTAGGAGCCCCTAACACAAAGGAGCATCTTTCGATGCTCCTTGAAATCGTGTTGTTACTCTCCGTAAACAATTCCGTTTTCCGGCACGATATCTGGTTTTAGAGTGCTGCCTTTTTAATAACATCAAGCAGCTGATCAATGCTCCATTCACCTAAATCGCCTTCGGAGCGATCACGAATAGAAACCGTGCCATTTTCAACTTCCTTGTCTCCAATAACACCCATGTACGGCACTTTTTCAGCTTGTGCTTTTGCAATTTTTACACGCATTGGTTCATTCTGGGAATAAATCTCAACACGACCACCAGCTGCTGTAATCTTGCGTGCCAAATCTTTACAAGCATCCAAATGACGATCAGCCAAAGGAAGCAAAATGACCTGCACGGGAGCCAGCCATAAAGGTAACGCTCCAGCATAGTTTTCAATCAAAATGCCAAAGAAACGCTCAATCGAACCAAAAATGGCGCGATGAAGCATCCAAGGACGCTCTTCCGTATTGTCAGCAGTGCGATACGTAAGTTCAAAGCGCTCAGGGAAATTAAAATCTACCTGCACTGTTGAACATTGCCAGGTGCGCCCCAAAGCGTCCTTGACTTTTATGTCAATCTTTGGACCGTAAAAGGCTCCATCGCCCTCATTGATTTCATACTCAAGGCCACGACGCTCACACGCTTGCTCGAGAGCATGCTGAGCATGTTCCCACATATCGTCAGAACCAATTGATTTATCAGGACGAGTAGAAATCTCAGCAGTGTATTCAAAGTCAAACGTCGACATGATGTGATCAACGAGATCAAGAATAGCAACTACTTCATCAACTACCTGATCACGCGTGCAAAAGACATGAGCATCATCTTGCGTAAAGCCACGTGCACGCAAAAGACCATGAACAGCACCCGAGAGCTCATGACGATAGACCGTACCAAACTCAAAGAGACGCAAAGGAAGATCACGATATGAACGAATCTCATTGCGATAGATAAGTACATGACCAGGACAATTCATAGGCTTAACGCCGTATTCAGAAAGTCGAGGATTTGCTTCTGAACCTTCATTGATATTAAAGAAGTACATGTTTTCGCCATAAAAATCATAATGGCCTGATGTCTTCCATACATCAGATTTATAAATATGGGGCGTGATAACTTCTTGGTAGCCATTTGCATATAAGTCGCGACGAAGCCACTCTTGCAAAAGACGAATAACGCGAGCACCCTTTGGTGGATAGAGAGGAAGACCAACGCCGGCATCCTCATCAAGCATAAAAAGCCCCAGCTCTTTGCCAATTTTACGATGATCACGCTTTTCAGCCTCAGCAATATTTTCGAGATACTGATTAAGTTCTTTTTTAGAGAAAAATGCCGTACCGTAAACACGCTGCAACATTTCACGATCAGAATCTCCACGCCAATAGGCACCAGCCAATTTAGTAAGTTTAAACGTTGGTAATACAGCAGCACTTGGCAAATGTGGACCACGACAAAGATCAACAAAATCACCCAAGCGATAAATTGAGATTTCTTCGTCATCAGGAAGTTCGTCAATCAATTCAAGTTTAAGAGGCTGATCAGCAAACATCTCTTTTGCCTGCTCTTTGGTTACCACTTGACGAGTGAAAGGCTCTCCATCATGTACGATCTCGTTCATCCGCTCTTCAATTTTTTCAAGATCCTCAGGCGTCAACGTATGATCCATACGAATGTCATAGTAAAAACCATTTTCGATTGATGGACCGATACCAAAATCAACGTGTCCATACAAATCTTGTAATGCCTTTGCCATAACATGAGCCGCAGAGTGACGCAAAAGATCAAGCGCCTCAGGGCTCTTTTTAGTAATGATGGTAATAGTTTGTCCATCAGAAAGCGGCGTAGTTAAATCAACCAACTTGCCATCAACAGTGCCTGCTAAAGCTGCTTTAGCAAGACCAGCACCAATAGCCTGTGCTGCATCAGCAAGCGTTGCACCTTCTTCTAAATTGAGTGTATTGCCATCAGGAAGAATAACGTTCATGTAAGACATCCTTTCTTGTGCCGGGTGCGCACAAAGCACCTGCACCTATCACGTATGAACTGTGTATCTTTATACTACAACCTAACACCCTAAATTCGGGCGCCAGAGTATGGTAGGTAGTTAAGCACGTGGTGGACGTATCTGAGTTGTACAGTAAGGGCAGATATCCCACGTTGGATTTAAGGCATGATGACATGTTGGACAAAGATTTTTCAAGCGCTGATGACAGTTGGGGCAAATCACATAATCCGCTTCAATGGGATATCCACACTGTCCACACTCACCGTACTTGAGAAGTTCACGCCGCTTGAGTGCCACTTCAAGTTCTTGTTCATCCCTATCAATCTCTAACAGTGGCGGACGCATCAAACAATACGCAATCACACCAGCAATAGGAATAAGTGCCACAACACCCCATAATTGCCATGTAGTTCCTCGACTCATCGCATCCCTTATAACCCATACAACTGAGAGCACATACAGCGCAATAACAATAATAAGAAGAATGATGAGAGCTGCTTGCAACTCGGGAGTCCACAATTGAGACATAACTTGATACCTTTTACTATTCCTTAATCATCCATTTCAGCGAGCTGAGCCTTAAGCCTCTCACTTTGTTGCGTAAATTCAGCAAGCTTAACCTTATCCTTTTCAATTACTTCAGGCGCAGCTTTTGACAAAAAGCCAGGATTGTTGAGCTTCTTTTCAAACTTAACTCGATCCTTTTCCACCGCCGCAATTTGCTTTTCTAAGCGAGCGCGTTCCGCTGCAAAATCAACAAGACCTGATAAGAGAATATATACCTCGAGTCCCTCAGCAAGCACCACCGCCGACTCGTTGGGCTTTTCAGCATCTTGTGCTGCTTTGACAATCTCGACATTAGCCAAAGCACAGATAAGGGTTTGTTGCGCCTCAAAATCAACCAGCGCTGTTTCACTTTCCGCTTTTACCACAAGCGACAAAGAAACCTTAGGTGATATACCATAGCGCGCACGAGCAGAACGAACACCGCCAACTGATTGGGTAACCATAGTAATAACACGTTCGGCTTCTGGATTGATATAACAAGCAAGCTCTTCTGCACTCGGCCATGGTGTCATCATAAGCATTTCATGCTTGTCTTCAACAGGAAGTTCATCGTAAATCTGCTCAGTTACAAATGGCATGATGGGGTGTAAAAGACGTAACGCCTGATCAAGCACGAACACTAAATTACGTTGACAGACAAGTTTGTCTTCTCCCCCTGCATTAAGACGTGGTTTAGAAAGTTCAATATACCAATCGCAAAACTCATTCCAAAAGAAAGCATAAAGTTCGCGTGTGATAACACCAAATTCAAATTCTTTAAACGCAAGATCAAGTTTTTCTACCAAGCGAGCCAAACGTGAAAAAATCCATTGGTCTGCAGGTGTGCGTGGATCAGGAGCACCCGGTGTGTAGTCCCCATCTAAATACATCATGACAAAGCGTGCAGCATTGCGAATCTTATTGGCAAAATTGCGCGATGACTCAAGCTTGGCTTCATTAAACTTCAAGTCTTGCGCTCCCGTAACCTGCATCAAGAGACCAAAGCGCATACCATCAGCGCCATAATCCTCCATGAGCTTTACTGGATCAACACCATTACCACGACTCTTAGACATGGGTTTGCCATCAGCAGCCATAACGGTTGGATGAATAATAACATCCGTAAAAGGAATCTTGCCGGTGCAATAGAGCGACGACATCACCATACGCGCTACCCAAAGACCCATAATGTCTCGAGCCGTTGAAAGCACCTGCGTAGGATAGGTTTTCATGAGGCTATCATGATCAACTTCGGGCCACCCTTGTGTTGCAAACGGCCAAAGTTGAGAAGAGAACCAGGTGTCAAGAACATCCTCATCTTGACGCACAGGCTTGCCGCAAACGGGACATACCTCAACATCTTCAAGACAGGCATCTTCCCAACCACAGGAATCGCAATAAAACATAGGGATGCGATGACCCCACCAAAGTTGACGAGAAATACACCAGTCCTTGAGATTTTCCATCCAATCTAAATAAACATGCTTCCAGCGATCAGGATGGAAGGTAATCTCTCCCTCTTCTACCACACGAGCTGCTTCTTTTTTCAAACGATCAACCGCAACAAACCATTGTTCGGAAAGCCATGGCTCAAGCTTAGTATGACAGCGATAGCACGTCATAACTGAATGGTCATGCTCTTCAACATGATCTAAAAGTCCTAAGCGTTCAAATTCTTCCACAACGGCCTCACGCGCTTCATCACGCGTCATACCAGAGAACTTGCCATACCCCTCAACAACTACTGCGTGTTCATCAAAGATATTAATCTGTTCAAGATCATTGCGTTGACCCATCGCATAGTCATTAGGATCATGCGCAGGCGTAGTTTTTACCGCACCAGTGCCAAATTCTGAATCAACGTAATAATCGGCAAAAATAGGAATTTCGCGTCCCACAATTGGCAGTGTTACTGTTTTACCAACTAAGTTCTTATAACGCTCGTCTTTAGGACTTACCGCAACACCCGTATCTCCAAGCATGGTCTCAGGACGCGTCGTTGCAACCACAAGATACTCAATTCCGTCAACAGGCTCAGTAAGTGGATAGCGCAAATACCACAAATGACCTTTTTCATCCACATACTCTGCCTCATCATCAGCGATAGCAGTCGTACATGAAGGGCACCAGTTAACAATACGGCGCCCCTTATAAATCAGGCCATCATGATACCAATCGCAAAACACCTTACGTACTGCAAGGGCATATTCAGGCGAAAGCGTAAACTTTTCATCCGAGTAGTCGCACGAGCAGCCCATAGAGGCGATCTGGTTAACAATGGTATTACCATACTCTTCACGCCACTCGTAGCATGCTTCCAAAAAAGCCTCACGACCAATTTGAAGACGAGAAATCCCCTCTTCAGCAAGCTTTTTATCCACTTTAGTCTGCGTTGCAATACCAGCATGATCAGTACCCAAAATCCAACGCGTTTGATAACCCTGCATACGGGCATGACGAATACAGGTATCTTGAATAGTGTCATTAAGAGCATGCCCCATGTGCAACATACCCGTTACGTTTGGTGGCGGAATAACAATAGTGTATGACTCATCGCCATATTTACCAAAACCATGCGTACGAGCAAAATTACCCGATGCCTTCCATGCTTCAAAAAGAGGCTTTTCCCATTCAGTATAAGGAATCTGTTCTTTTTTCTTGTCCGCCATGAATCTAATCCTTTGTTTCTCTTACGGTGTAGGCACTTACCAGGTTTTTAAGCGATGAGTCACTTCAAAGGTAACCATAAAACCTTTATGAAACCACGCAAATCTCAGGTGTGGTTTCTCCTTCAATATCACTTTTCCTAATCACAACACGCGTTGGCTCGTGATATTCAGGGAGGTTATACATAATATCTTGTAATGCAGACTCGCAAATACTACGCAGACCACGAGCACCTGTTTGATGTTCAATAGCAGCTTCCGCGATTGCCTCGAGAGCCTCTTGTTCAAAAATAAGCTCAGAATCCTCGAACGCAAACATGCGCTTATATTGTTTTACAAGCGCATTTTTTGGCTCGGTTAAAATACGCACCAAATCCTCTTTTGATAATTCTGATAATGAGGTAATGACAGGAATACGCCCAACAAATTCGGGGATCATGCCAAATTTATGCAAATCCTCAGGAAGAACGTGACGTAGCAATTCTTGATCTGCCTCACGCCTAGATTCTGGCATATCAGAATTAAAACCAATATTGGTAGTTCCCACACGCTGCGCAATGATCTCAGGAAGTCCTACAAAAGCACCACCCAAAATAAATAAGATATTGTCGGTATTGATAGGAATTAATTCTTGCTGAGGATGCTTACGGCCTCCTTGAGGAGGAACAGATGCATCGCATCCTTCAACAATCTTTAAAAGTGCTTGCTGCACTCCTTCACCCGATACATCGCGAGTAATTGAGAGATTTTCTGCTTTGCGAGCAATCTTGTCAATCTCGTCAATATAGATAATACCTATTTCTGCACGAGAAACATCAAAATCTGCAGCGGTAATTAACTTAAGCAAGATGTTTTCAACATCTTCACCTACATATCCCGCTTCCGTAAGTGTTGTTGCATCAGCAATAGCAAACGGAACCTGCAAGGTACGCGCCAATGTCTGAGCAAGGAGCGTTTTACCAGAACCAGTTGGCCCTAAAAGCAAAATATTACTCTTAGCAAGCTCAACGTCATTTTCATCAGCAGATTCGCCTAAACTAATGCGCTTGTAATGGTTGTATACAGCCACTGCAAGTGCTTTTTTTGCTTCATCTTGACCAACAACATGCTCTGACAACTGTGCGTATAGCTCATGAGGTGTCGGAAGATGCTCAATTAAGGGCTCGTTTGGCTTTGCTTGAGCTTCGTGCAGCATATCAAGCTCCTGATGAGTTTTAGAAATTGAGTTCAGAGCGTCTGACTCAAGACCTCTGAAGGATAAATCAGTAAGCATTGCTTCTGCGCAAACAGAAACGCACTCATCACAGATATAAATTCCATTAGGTCCTGAAATCATGGCATTTACTTGATCGGGCGTTTGCCCACAAAAGGCACAGCGAATAGCACCCGTGCTATTCGCTGCATCATGAGAGTTATCTGTCATTGATTACTCCAAAATCTAATTAGTCATTTGAAAAACGTGAAGACACAACCTTGTCAACAAGTCCATAAGCACATGCTTCTTCAGCGCTCATCCAATTGTCTCGTTCAGAATCAGCATGAATGCGCTCAATTGGTTGACCAGTATGGTGAGCAATAATACCCTCCAAACGATCACGCGTTTTGCGCATTTCGTTAGCTACAATTTCAAAGTCAGTCTGCTGCGTACGCTCCCCTGTAGCACCCATAGGCTGATGGATCATAACCTGAGCATTGGGAAGAATAATGCGCTTACCGTTAGCGCCACCGCAGAGCAAAACTGATGCCATAGATGCTGCAAGACCCATACAAATAGTAGAAACATCACATTTAATGTATTGCATAGTGTCATAGATTGCCAGGCCTGCAGAAACAGACCCTCCTGGTGAATTGATATATAAAGCAATATCCTTGTCTGGATCAGCACTCTCAAGATGAAGAAGCTGAGCAACAACAGTGTTTGCTACCGCATCATCAATAGGCTCACCCAAGAAAACAATACGTTCGTTGAGCAAACGAGAATAGATGTCGTAGCTGCGTTCTCCGCGAGGAGACTGTTCAATTACGTAGGGAATCAATGCATCCTTAGTTTTTTGATAAGACATAAAGGTAACCTCGCTTTATGCAGTTAATGTTCCTAAAGAGAATGCTTAAATACTACTTACTCAGCATCTTTAGGTGCAACTGCAGATTCTTCAATAATAGTTACATTGGCTTTCTCAGCAATATCTTTGAGAGCCTTGCTGCGCTTAATGCCTTCGCGAATCATAGGAATGCGGCCGGTTTCACGCCATTCAGCTTCAACTTTTGCAGGATCATCAAGATTTGCCTTCTCAAATTCTTGAGTAACCTCTTCTGGCGTTGCCTCAATATTGAAATGGCGAGCCCAAGCGTCTAATGCCATATCCTGGCGCACAGTATCAGCTGCTTGCTTTTTGATATCTTCTTTCAATTGTTCAGCAGTAATACCCGCTTGCTGCAAGAAAGCATCATAGCTCTGTCCTGCTTGATTGAGTTGACGGAATAAGTCTTGTAAGAGATTTGCTTCTTCACGCTCAGTGATGGTAGAAGGCATCTCGTCGGTTACGCGCTGAGCAAGGGCAAACAAGCATTCGTTTTCCTTACGACGAGGAGCAGCGGATTCCTTTTGAGTTGCAATCTGCTCACCAACAAGAGCACGAAGTGCAGCCATATCATCAAAACCGAGATTCTTAGCGAACTCATCATTAGCCTCAGGCAAAACGGTCTTTTTAATTGAGTCAATCTTGACATCAAAATGATAGACGCCCTTGTCAATACCAAAACTTTGAGACAAAAGTGAAGACTGACCAGCCATGTCGAGGTCGAAGGATTTCTCATCACCCTTCTTAAGGCCGATCAATTCTGCGTCAAATGATGCAGGATAGAGGTTTTGACCTAATTGATAGAGTCGGGACTCACAAGAAAGTGCTGAGACGATCTCACCCTCAGGATCAGTAACATCCATGGAAAGCTCTACAAACTGATCTTTTTTGATCTTGGTGTTTGCATTAGCATCTTTGTATTCCATGTAATAATTACGGAACTCATCAACACCTGAGTCGATTTCTTCCTCAGTTGCTTCTGTAGAAGGAACTTCAACGTCAACAGGATCGTAGCTAGTAAGTTCAACTTGAGGCTTTACGGTAATAGTTGCGGTAAAGGTCAAATCCTTGCCTTCAACTGCCTCAGCATCAGAAAACTCTGCCTTAAATAAAGGAACGAGATCATTCTCATCCAAAATTTGAGGATAGGCAGTGTTGACTAAGTCTTCAGCAACCGTTGCCATAACAGAATCTTTGCCCAGCATGTTATCAATCACAGGACGAGGTGCTTTACCGGGACGAAAACCAGGAAACTTATAACGCTTAGCAAAGTCTTTATATGTACGCTTGATTTGCGCATCAACATCAGCTGCAGGAATAGTGCAAGTGATTTTAAGTTGATTATCCTCGAGTGCCTCTACTGTGCTGTTCACAAAATTCTCCTTCTTAGGGTGATCATGTTCTGAAATGAAACTGGTGCGGGTGAAAGGACTTGAACCTTCACGGGGGTTACCCACCAGAACCTAAACCTGGCGCGTCTGCCAATTCCGCCACACCCGCACATCCATTTCATATGTGCCGAACCTTTTAAGTCGACAGCTTAAAGATGATACCAGTATTTATAGATTTTTTGAACCTATCCATGAAAAGAGTAAAAATCAGGCCGTGCGTTGCTAGTCAATGGCAATATCACGGGCTGTTATCACCTTAGAAGGAGAGATAAGAAGCGTGCCAAGTTCAGTCGTAAGAGCAGCATCATCATAAAAGACCCCATCGACCGTAACACCTCCTGGAAGCAGATCTTCATCTTGCGTTGAAATTACGATGGACAAGTCCGTAAGAGAAAAATACTGCTTTTCTGGTATCTCTTGTGAAGCCTGATCACTTTCGGCGGCAGGGTCGGTTTTCGCATCAGACTCAAGAGCTTGGTTGCCGTTTTGAGATTGTTTGGCTGCCATAGATTGTTTTTCTGCTTGCGCCTGTTTGTCTTTGAGCGTCTCTTCATGCTGAGCAAGTGTTTCATCAGCTTCACGCTGCTCACGGGCCTGTTCATCAAGAGATTGAATTATGTCAAGCGATGGGGTGATTGCTAAAATAAAATCAACCTCGGCTTGCTTATATTCTGCCACACGAGCAAGAACCATCTCAGGCGTATCATCCACATGAAGAGAAATAAGGCCGAAACTAAACTTCCCCACACGGACGACGGTATACGTGTCGTATGCATGGGGATTATCAACTGCAAGCTCATAACATGCAGCATCTTTGTCGAGATATGAAGTACGCAACGAAGCAAGGGTGAGCGGCTCTTTATCAGAAGTCTGCTCTTCTGCATCTTGCTCTTCTTCATCAAATTGAGCTTCTGCCGTTTCATCAGCAGGCGTTACCTCTCCATCGCTCTGTGCTTTTTGATTGAGCGCTGTTGAGACCGACGAGTCTGTTTGAGAAGACTTAGAATCAGTAGAGGCGCTTGAAGGATCTGCCACAGGTTGTGCTGTTCCTTTGTATACGAATGCACTATAGCCTTCAAGCTCTCCCGCTGCATCATCAATAGTAGAGGCTGCTACATTTAAATTATGTCCCACACCTGAGATATAAGCGATGCAAAGCCCCAGACCTCCTAAAAGAAGAAGGATAAAAACCGCTATAGCAATCTTTTCTCGGGCTGATTTGAGCATAGTTCTATTATAGCGAGTTCTTTGATGCTTCTGGCATAAGGACACGACGCAAGAATTGACCGGTATAGCTCTCAGGAACACACGCCACTTCTTCAGGCGTACCAGTAGCTACTACAGTACCACCTCTTAGTCCCCCTTCAGGACCTAAATCAATAATGTAGTCGGCAGCTTTGATCATATCGAGATTATGCTCGATGACAAGCACCGTATTACCCGCATCAACTAAACGCTGTAATACTTCGAGCAACTGACGTACATCGTCAAAATGAAGACCAGTCGTTGGTTCATCCAAAATATAGAATGTCTTACCGGTTTGGCGCTTTTGAAGCTCGCTTGCAAGCTTTACGCGCTGCGCCTCACCACCTGAAAGCGTGGTTGCTGGTTGACCGAGGCGAATGTAGCCTAAGCCCACATCATGCAGCGTTTGGAGTTTGCGTTGCAACGACGGGATCTTGCCAAAAAAATCCAACGCCTCATCAACCGTCATCTCGAGAACGTCATACACGTTCTTTCCGCGATAAAGCACCTGTAATGTCTCACGGTTATAGCGTTTACCCTGACAAACTTCACAATCAACATAGACATCAGGCAAAAAATGCATCTCGATTTTATTCTGCCCATCGCCTTTACATGCCTCACAGCGACCACCCGCCACATTAAACGAGAATCGCCCTGGATTATAACCGCGTGCCTTTGCCTCAGGAGTGGATGCAAACAACTGGCGAATATCATCCCAAAGACCAATGTAGGTTGCCGGATTTGATCGCGGCGTTCTACCGATGGGGCTTTGATCAATATTGATAATTTTGTCGATCTGCTCAGCGCCTATGATTTTTTTATATCGTCCTGCTTTGCGATGGGCACGATTAACTCTATTAGCCAACGCGGGTGCCAACGTGTCCGTAATAAGCGATGATTTACCACTCCCCGACACCCCCGTTACCAGCGTAAGCGTACCAAAAGGAATCTTTACCGAGACGTTTTGCAGGTTGTTCTCACGCACCCCTTTGATCTCAAGATAGCCGCGGTCGTGCGGACGGCGCTCTTCAGGAACGGGAATCTCTTTTGCTCCTGAAAGATACTGGGCAGTAAGCGATTCAGGTACCGCCATAATTTCTTGAGGAGTGCCCATCGCCACAATTTCTCCGCCGTGCTCGCCTGCACCTGGTCCCATATCAACCACATAATCAGCAGCACGAATGGTATCTTCATCATGCTCAACGACCACAACCGTATTACCTAAATCACGCAAGTGCTCAAGGGTGGCAATCAAACGCTCGTTATCACGCTGATGAAGACCAATAGAAGGTTCATCAAGAATATAGAGTACACCCATAAGGCCGGCACCAATTTGCGTCGCTAGCCTGATGCGTTGTGCTTCTCCACCTGAAAGAGTTGCCGTTGCACGCTCAAGGGTAAGATAATCAAGACCCACATCAACCAAAAACTTCAATCGAGCAATGATCTCTTTAACGATAGGACCTGCAATTTGCTCTTGGGTTGGGGTAAACGTCAGTGACTTAAAGAACTCAAGCGCCTCAGCTGCCGATAATTCAGTAGCATCATAAATGGATTTACCCTCAATAGTGACCGCCAAAATTGAAGGGTTAAGGCGCTTGCCACCGCACGTAGCACAAGGAATGATGGCAAAATACTGCTCGTATTTTTGACGCTGCCTATCTGAGGTAGCTTCCTTGTAGCGGCGCATAACCGCTTCGCAAATACCTTCCCACTCGATATACCAGTAGGTCTCTCGCCCATCCACTTTGACATAATCCACGCGAATTCGCTCTGATTTAGGCGCACCATACATCAACACCTTGCGTACTTTAGAGGGAATATCCTCCCAAGGAGTATCAGATGACACGCCATAATGTGCAGCTACCGCACGCAAAACTTGTGGATAATAATTGCCGCTCTTAAACGGTGCGACGCATCCTTCATCAAGAGAAAGCGATGGGTCAGGAATCACAAGCGCGGGATCAACTTCTTCACGCGAACCAATTCCCAAGCAATCAGGACATGCTCCATAGGGCGCATTAAAGGAGAAATCACGCGGTTCGAGCTCATCAAGAGAGAACCCATGTTCAGGACAGCCCAACGCCAATGAGAAAATATACTCACCTTCATTAAGGCCTCCCGTAGCACCAGAAGAGACTTTAGTTTCTCCAAGAGGGTTTCCTGCTTTATCAAGTATCTGTGCCAAGACACGCCCCTCAGCCAAGCGCGTTGCAATCTCAACTGCTTCCGCAATGCGCGACCGTGCTGATTGCTTTAGCACCACGCGATCAACAATAACCTCGATAAAATGCTTGATTTGTTTATTCAGAACAATGGGTTCTCCGGTAAGTTTTGTCACTTCACCATCAATACGAACGCGCGTAAACCCTTCTTTTTGCAAATCAGCAAAAAGCTTGGTGAACTCACCTTTCCTGCCCGTTACCACAGGTGCCATAATCTGCGCACGCGTGGTCTGCCCATCGCCTAATAGCATAATCTCATCAGTTACCTGATCAGTCGTAAGCTTTTTGA
Source organism: uncultured Eggerthella sp. (assembly GCA_900542265.1). Lineage (GTDB taxonomy): Bacteria > Actinomycetota > Coriobacteriia > Coriobacteriales > Eggerthellaceae > Anaerotardibacter. Next base: position 66,320 of record UQML01000005.1, read on the forward strand.
TTTCGCGTCCACACTCTGGACAATGCGGAATACCAATACGTGCATAGAGCAAACGTAAATAATCATAGATTTCAGTAGTTGTACCCACCGTTGAACGCGGATTTTTAGACGTGGTTTTTTGATCAATAGACACTGCAGGAGAAAGTCCGTCAATTGAGTCGAGATCAGGTTTGCTCATCTGACCCAAGAACATGCGCGCATAACTTGAGAGCGACTCAACGTAGCGGCGCTGACCTTCTGCATAAATGGTATCAAAGGCAAGCGAGCTTTTGCCCGAACCTGAAAGACCAGTGATAACAACAAGCTTATCGCGTGGGATATCAAGACTAATATCTTTTAAGTTGTGCTCACGAGCACCTCGAATAGCAATATCGGTTTGTGTCATGTGCTACTTCCGTTCAAAACGCATATGTTTTGTTACAAGATAAATTGACAGAATAAGCATTATAACGCGCAGTTGTGAAAAGCGTATGAGTAAGCTGTGCAATTCCTTTGCACACATGACGTTCCGTCGCGCATTACGGCAGTGGCAGCTCACCAAGGCAGCACCTTATCCACGCGGATGTGCTTGATGATGAATCTCTTTAAGACGTCCAGATGAGATATGAGTATAAATCTGTGTTGTTGAAAGACTTGCATGTCCAAGCATTTCTTGAACACTGCGCAAATCAGCCCCACCATTTAAAAGATCCGTCGCAAAGGTGTGGCGCATCGCATGAGGGGAAAGGGAAAGATCAAGCCCCGCCTCACGTAAGGCTTGCTTAAAAACGTGGCGCAGCGCGTCCGCTGACATAGGATTACCACGACGCGACAAAAAAATATAAGGCGATGGGGTTTTCATGAGGTGGGGACGACCAAAATCGAGATAAGCTTGAAGCTTTTTGCGTACTAAATCATACAACGGCACAATACGTTCTTTACTCCCCTTACCCATCACACGAATCTGCGTCATTGATGGGTTAAATGAGTCAAGGGTTAACGATGCCGCCTCAGAAATACGCAAACCAGCTGCGTACAAAAGCTCCAACAATGCTCGATCGCGCAAAGCAAGAGGGTCGTGCTCGTTAGCCTTATCCTCATATATATCCAACAGCTTTTGCATATCTGATTCCATCACGATACGAGGAAGCGTTTTTTGTTGCTTTGCACCACCGAGCAACGCACACGGATTTTGATCGATCACCTGCTGGGAGAGCAAATAAGCGTAATAACCTTTTAGCGCAGAAAGATGCCTGTTTGACGAGCGACGCTCCAGATATGTTTGCATTTCTGCAAGATACGCACGCATATGGCGTTTGCTCACCTCGCACGTCGTAATCTGATACCGCACACACCACCGCGCAAAATCCATCAAATCGCGCTGATAAGCACGCAACGTGTGGGCAGAATAATTCCGCTCGACTTCAAGCTTTTTGAGATAGGCGCTTATGCGCTCCTCATCTTCTGATGAGGGCTGAAACAATGCATCATTATCTGCCATGGTGCACCCCTACTCGTCTACCCCATCGCCTGGTTTTTTAGATGAAATTACCACGTCATCAAGGAGCAGACCTTGATCACCGAGCGCTTTTTTATACGCTTGAAGAGCATCCTTGCCCCGTTCAGCATACGCATGATAGCGTTGCTGCTTGTTTTTAATCTTTTGCGACAGCGGCGGCAAAATACCAAAGTTCACATGCATGGGCTGATAGTCTTTTGTCTCAGGATTGGTAGCATAGGTCAAAAGCGCACCAAACACCATCTCCTCAGGCATTTGCGGAACAGTTTTGTGCGAGAGGTGTGCCGCAGTTGAGAGCGCAGCCTGCAAACCTGATCGAATTGCTTCAGCGTATCCTTCCGTTCCCGCAAGCTGGCCAGCAATAAAGATGGGTGTCTCATCCGACCCACGATTCTTGAGTGACAAATCAGCATTAAGCACGCGCGGCGCATCAACAAACGTATTGCGATGCATAACGCCATATCGGCTAAACTCCGCCTGCTCAAGTCCTGGAATAAGCGAAAACACGCGCTTTTGCTCAGGGAACGTGAGGTTTGTTTGAAACCCAACAAGATTAAAGCTTTGGCGATGGGCATTTTCTGCCCGCAACTGCACCACCGCCCACGGGCGCCTTCCCGTCCGTGGATCCGTAAGACCAACAGGCTTTAAAGGTCCAAAACGTGGCGCATCAAATCCATTGCGCGCAATCTCTTCAATGGGTTGGCAAGCCTGAAAGAGCTCTTTAGTCTCAAAATCTTTCTTGATTACCGTTTGCGCCGCGCAGAGCTCTTGAATGAAGTGCTCGTATTCTTCTTTAGTAAAAGCTGCATTAAGATAATCACCGACACCGGCTTCATCGTAGCGACTTTGGGTAAAAATCTTGTCATAATCAAGTGAGTCAGCCTCAACAATGGGAGCTGCCGCATCATAGAATGCAAGATAGTCTGCATCAATGAGCTCTTTTAGAGACTCGCTGAGCGCATCCGAGGTAAGCGGGCCAGATGCAATAATAAGCGCATCTGCAGGAGAAGTCGTATAGGGGTCATCCGGCGCATACGCATCTACCACCGTTAAGCTCGCATCAGGATTGATTGCAATAACCTCTGCATCAACCCGCACAATGCGAGGATGGTTTTCAACCGCTTCAGTTACTGCTTGGGCAAATTTTTGCCTATCTACCGCAAGCGCCCCGCCAGCAGGAACAGCTGCATCGAGAGCAAAGGCATAAAGATAAGAGTCAAGCACGTCAAGTTCAGCTTTGAGCATTCCTGCTGCTGAATCAGGCTTGGTTGATTTTAAAGAATTCGAACAAACAAGCTCTGCCAAATCACCCGTGTGATGAACAGGCGTTGTGACCTGTGGACGCATCTCATACAGACGCACCACGTATCCTCTATTTGCAAGTTGTAAGGCAGCCTCACTTCCCGCAAGACCGCCCCCAATAATATCAACATATAAATGAGCCATGGTCACCTTACTCATGAATTAAGATTGCTTTTGCAGTGCATAGCCTACTATGTTAGCGCACCATACGACAAGGTCCATATGTCCCGTCAGGGTAGCGGGCAATAAGGCGCTTTCGTTCATACTGAGCTAAAAGCATCATGACATGGGTAAGTGCATCTGCTTGCGACATTTGTGCCGTAACATGAGCCTGGTATAGTGCTACGAGCGCATCAAGGCGCATAGGCTGCGCCAATAAAGCGTCCAAAAGTGGATCTGCTGCCAAGCGGGCTACCCCATCGCCTGATTTATTTTGATGTTCTTGCTCAGCATAATGCTCAATATGAAGCCGATCGTAGAGCTCCACAACCATATCGTCAAATAAATCAACGTCGATTACCGGTTGCGCGCCCTGATAAATCAGCTGATTTGCCCCACGTGATGCAGCTGACGTAATAGCACCAGGAACCACCCACACTTCTTTGCCACACTCAAGCGCCTCATCAGCCGTAGAAAAGGTTCCCGAAGGAAGCCCTGCTTCAACGATAAGTGTTGCTCGTGCCAGGCCCGCTATGATACGGTTCCGCTCACGAAACGTGTAGGCAAACGGAGGATGAGACCAGGCGCGCTCAGACAACAACACGCCGCCCTCGTTCACAATCTTTTGGAAAAGGTAGCGATTTGCCTTTGGATAAATACAATCGCATCCTCCACCAAGCACAACAATAGTCTTTCCGCCCGCATCAAGCGCGCCACGATGGGCAGCACTATCGCAACCAAGAGCGCCACCAGAGACAATTACCACATCATACTCGGCAGCCCGCTCGGAAAAATCATGCGCTGCTTGCAATCCGTACGGGGTGGCTTTACGCGCGCCAATGACCGCAAGGGATGCCGATGACAAAAGCTTTGGATCCCCTATCCCATATAGCTTCTCCGGTGGCTTTTTTATCTCGGTCAGTGCTTGCGGATAATACGCGTCACCACGCTCAAGCTCAAAACGACTACCCACTATCATGTCTTTTGCTGTTGCATCAATCATGAGGTACTCCTTTCAAACCCACTTTGAAAACGAAGCGCGCATGCCGAGGCAATATGGCGCTCTTCAACCTGGAATGCTTGCTCCATATCAGCAATCGTGCGAGCAATCAAGAGTGTTTTAACCATTGAACGCGCGCTCATGGCATACACATCGATCATCGTTTTGAAAAAACTCTCGGTTTTCGCTGACATATCTGCTTGCCTGCGTGCATCATCAAGAGTTGGTTGCTTATGCGATAAATGCTGATTATCACATCGTTTACTACGATAAGCTCGTGCTCGCATCACACCTTCTTTTAATTCAGAGGATGAGAGTGATTTGTTATGCGCGAGAAGCTCAGCAGTGTCAGGCTTCCATACATCAATACGCATATCAATGCGATCGAGCAATGGTCCACCAATTTTATTTTGATAAGTGCGCACTTGCGTTTCAGAACAGGTACAAGGATGAGTAGCATCACCGTAGTAGCCGCAAGGGCAAGGGTTGGTTGCCGCTATCATGAGTGATTGCGCCGCAACCGTATAGGTCCCATCAGCACGCGTAATACTAATCTGCCCCGCTTCAAGAACTTGGCGCAAAAGCTGTAAAGTTTGCGGCTTAAATTCTGAGAGCTCATCGAGAAACAGAATACCTCTATGCGCTAGCGATACTTCACCGGGTTTAAAAGGAACTCCCCCTCCTATCAAACCTGCTGCTGTCACTGAATGGTGAGGACTTCTAAAGGGTGGGATTTTTTTATGAAGCGATTGAACCGATAAGCCTGCCACCGAATGAATGAGGGCAACATCAAGCATTTCTTGGTTTGAGAGCGCCGGCATAATTGAAGGAAGCGCCCGTGCGAGCATTGATTTTCCGGACCCAGGAGGCCCTATCATAACCACATTGTGCAGACCAGCAACAGCAATTTGCAAGGCGTATTTAGCTGCTTCATGTCCTTTAACAGCAGCAAAATCAAGTATCTCTTCATCATGCGTTTCTCGCGATAGGTCATCGTGATGTGGGTCAAATTCATAAGGTGCTAAGCTTCGCAGATTCTCTCCCACACAATCACCTAAACGTGCGAGCTCGTAACAAACAAGACCGGGCAGAGGAACATAGCCTTCATGCATAGTGCCCGTAAGCAATGAGCGTTCCAATTTGCGAGCGCACAGTTGATATGCAAAAAGCCCTTGAGGAGCGCGAATATCACCTTCAAGAGATAACTCCCCCACGACCACCAAGTGCTCAAGAGCATCGGTTGGTATTTGTCCGCTTGCAGCCAAGAGACCCATCGCGATGGGTAGATCAAAGCCAGAGCCATGTTTGCGCAGTGAACCCGGTGCAAGATTTACCACAATTTTGTCGGTCGGCATTCTAAAACCGCTTGCTTTTATAGCTGATCTTACGCGCTCACGTGATTCTTGAATACTGGTATCAGGCATTCCCACAATAGAAAATGAGGGGATACCGGTGGTTATAATCACTTCAACTTCAACGACACAAGGATCAACCCCTTGTAGGGTGGCACTCAGTACTCGAGCAGAATGGAAAGGCATTACAAACCCCCCCTCTACTCTCCTGCGCTAAACGCATTGGTGTGAAGGCGTAAAAACGCACGATGGTCATCAAGCACCACAAGCGAGATAATATCGAAACGCACTGCTATATCACAGTAGTGGTGGTCACGAAGATAACATGCTGCAATGCTTTCATATCGAGTTCGTTTAGCACGCGTCACTGCTTCAGCGGGAAACCCTTTATCAAGTCCACGACGCGTTTTTACCTCAATAAAGCACAACGTGTCACCATCAAAGGCAATAATGTCTGCTTCACCCGCAAAACAGCTCCAATTACGCTCAAGAATTTCATATCCGCGGTATTCCAAATAGCGTGCCGCAGCTCGCTCACCGCGCAAGCCCAATTCATGAGCAGTTAAGTTTGACGCGGGTTCATCTGTTTGATTAGTCATAGGTACTCCTTTCGTTGTACCTATGTAGCCTACAGAACTATTCTTAACCGGCCTTGAAGGTATCTTGAACGCAATCCAACACCAGTCTGATCAAAGGCTCATACCAGTCTTATCTTGCTAAAACAAACGCTCCTGCAAAATACCTTGACAAAACGTTTTACGGTGAATAGGACTTAAGCCTTTCTCTACCAACGCCTCGCAATGTTTTTTTGACCCATATCCTTTGGAATGCTTAAAATCATAACCGGGATAGCGCTTATCGTATAACACCATTAGTTCATCACGCGCGACCTTAGCAATCAAAGAGGCCGCAGCAATAGAAGCCGAATGGCTATCCCCTTTTACCACCGAAACCTCACGTTCATCAAGATGCAGCGGATTACCATCAAGCAAAATTGTCGTAATAGAAATACCTTTTTCTGCAGCTTGGATGTCAATCTCTTTAATAGCTTGCGTAAACGCTTTACGTAGACAGGCGCTCATTCCAAGCGCATCGATATCAGCTGGCTCAATAAATATAAGCGTGTGACAAAGAGCCGTCTCAGTAATGGCATGCGCAAGTTCTGGCCGCTTTGTTTCAGACACTTGCTTAGAGTCGTTCAGGCCTTCAAGCGGTACAGCATTCTTTTCCCATACCACGGCACCAATCGTAAGAGGACCAGCAAGTGGACCGCGCCCCACTTCATCAAGCCCAACAACATAGCCGCCATTAGCATAAGCAGCATCAAAGGCATAGAGCGATGCAAGGCGTTTTTTCTCTTGCGTTTGTGCTTCAAGTTTGCGATGGGTCGCAGCCAACAGCTGCTGGACTCCTTTGCGCTCATCATCTTGTAATGAACGTTCAAAGACAGCAAAACTCTCCGAATCAATTCCTTCAAGTCGCTTTTTTATTTCAGCTATCGTGAGCACTAACGTTACCCCACTACCCTATCGCCTTAATGAACCGTATAAAAAAACACGACTCCCGCTAAGAGAGCCGTGCTCGAAAACAGATACCGAAGGATAAGGTTTAGTATGCCTTCTCCTTGATCTTTGCTGCCTTACCAACCTTGTCACGGAGGTAATAGAGCTTAGCACGATTAACGTCACCACGACGAGTAACTTCAATCTTCTCAATCTTAGGAGAATGAACAGGGAACGTACGCTCAACGCCAACAGAAAAGCTAATCTTGCGAACGGTAAAGGTCTCACGATTAGAGGCACCATGACGACGAATTACGTCACCTTGGAACACCTGAATACGTTCACGGTTACCTTCTTTAATACGATAGTGAACCTTAACGGTATCACCTACGTTGAAGTCAGCTACGTCAGGATTGATTTGCTGTTGCTCAATTGCGCGAATAATATCCATTGTTCTTATCCTTCTATATACTCTACGATTGCAGTTGTTAGCAAAGTTGTCTTAAAGACACGGCTAGTTATTATACGTTTTACTTATGCGTTGTGCAAGAAGTAAGTTCAACCAATCTTGAACGGCTTTTAAATCAGGAGCAAAAGGCCAAAACTTCCGACACCGACCACAATACACCATACTAATGATTTAGTTTTGATCGCTACTGGTATGACCAGAACCGCTGCGATAAGCGGAATTAATGCCGGCCAGAGACCCCCCTCAAACATAGTGGGAGAAAACAAATCGTTAGCAATGAGAGCCGCAAAAGCGGCAGGCGGAATAAAGGCAAGTGCATGAGCAAGCCAACCTGGTAATTCTCTTCCACGTAGCAAAAACAAAGGCAACGTACGACAAAGCAGGATAGTTAGCGCGCAGAGCAGCAAAATAATCCAGAAATCACTCCATGACATCATAGAGTTCATCACCCCACTTTCGTGAAGCGATAATTCCCGCCGCAACACCCAAGAGAGCGCCAATCAAAATTGCAGGACCGGTTAACCCGATTGTTTTACATAGCACAACACCTAGGGCAGCAACAAGACCAGCCGCAATGTTGGCATGAGTTTTACGCTGCGAGAAAAGCAAACATAAAAAGATGCTCGTCATAGCAAACGAAGCAAGAGCAGTGGGAACAGAAAGCAAGCTTCCTACCAACACGCCAATAACATTAGCAAGCGCCCACGAAGACTGCGAAAACAGATTAACGAGCGTCGCACCCTTGATCGACCAATTTCCGAGTTCAAGCTTGATAACATTGACCGCAAACGATTCATCAGTCACGGTAGCGCCAAACAGGAAAGCAAGTGACTTTTTCACGTCATCACAAAAGCGTGAAAGAGAGGCACCGTAGAGTAATTGACGTGAGTTAACGAGCGTAACACTTGCAACGATAGCTGAAATAGGTGACCCCGTAAGCCACATATTAGGAATCATATATTGACCCGCACCAGAGTAGAACAGTGCTGACATTAAAAATACCTGCAAAGCATCCATGCCAACTTGATGACAGAGAATACCACAAGGAATTCCTAAAAAAAGATAGCCCACCATAATGGGGGCAGCGGTTTTGAATGCTTGTAAAATTAGTGTACGGTTCATCATAACAACTAGTGATCATAACAAAATGACCACTCGTTACAACTAGAGATTCCACGAGTGTGGAATAAACATGTCTCTAAAGAAATTTTTAGCATACCGATCGGTCATACCGGCAACATAATCAGTTACAGCACGTAACGGATCCCCGCCCGAAATTGCCTGATACTCTTGCGGAACTTGATCATAGTGACGCACAAAATAATCAAAAAGATCTTCAACAAGATGCTTTGCTTTATACACTTCGCGCATTACCGGTTCTGACGTGTAGACATGGTCAAACAAAAAGGCACGAAGTTCCATCATGGCATCCCAGATAGGCTCACTCATAGCAATGTCGTCTTTTTCAACTGAAGTTTCAATCATGTCATGCACGAGCGTTTCAATACGCGTCGAATGATTAGGTCCTAAGAGTTTGTGTGTTGACTCAGGAAGCTCAGTTTCGCGCAAAGCGCGTGCACGAATAGCGTCATCAATATCATGATTGACATACGCAATACGATCCGCTGTTGCAACAATACGCCCCTCTAAAGTTTCTGCCCGCTGAGATCCCGTATGACAAATAATCCCATCGCGTACTTCATAGGTCAGATTTAGTCCCTTACCATTGTTTTCAATAACATCAACAACGCGCAAGCTCTGTACGTTGTGCTTGTAAAGCGTTTTATTAGCAGGATCTTCGGGATCAAGACCACGGTGACGTGCAAGTGAGGTCGAAATGGCTTCTTCACCAACATGACCAAACGGTGTGTGTCCTAAATCATGCCCAAGCGCAATAGCTTCAGTTAAATCTTCATTAAGAGAAAGAGCACGCGCAATGGTGCGGGCGATTTGAGCTACTTCTAACGTGTGAGTAAGGCGTGTTCGGTAATGATCCCCTACTGGCGCTACAAACACCTGTGTTTTGTGCGATAAGCGCCTAAACGCCTTGGTATGAAGGATCTTATCACGATCTCGTTGATACTCATTGCGGTAGATATCCGTATCCGTGGGACTAATACGCCCTTCCATCTCATCGCAAAAAGCAGCGTCTGACGCAAGAATAAGATGTTCTTGATCATCCTGCATATCACGTGTACGTAATTTCATATCTACCCCTCTTCTTCCAGCCTATGGATCCCCTTTTTCAAAACTTGAAGGCACTCACCTTAATCGTTAGCAATAACGAGTAGGCGACGACAATGAGGACACGTCGCAAGCGGTGCCTCAGCTAAAAGAGTACTCAACCTACCTTGGTCAAACACAGTGCGGCAGCAATCACAGCTATTACCCTGTAAGTGAGCGAGCCCAACACCACCACAGCGACCTTGAGCAAGTTCATAAGCAGAGTAAAGCGCCGGATCAAGCTCGGAAGAAAGTGATGCATGGTGGCTCTCACTTTCAGCAATCACACGGCGCAACGTTCCTCCTTGCTGCTGGTAGGACTCAATAAGAGCAGATTCTTTTTTATCAAGGGTAACGAGTGCCTCTAAAATCTGTTCGAGCACCGGTTTAATCTTATTGATCTGTTTCTCGCAACGTTCAAGTTCATCAGATAAGACACGACGGCGTTTTACAATACCGTTAAGCTCTTTGCTGCGCGCCTCAACACGTCTGAAATCACCTTCTGCCTCATGGATGCCCTGCTCAGATTCCTTTTGACGCGCCTCAAGCTTTTCATCTTCTTGGAAGAATTTCATGAATTCATCTTCAGCAGCATCAAGCATATCTTGGACTTGTACCTTTTTCGTAAGTATTTGAGCCTTTTGTTCTCGCACTGCAATAATTTCATCACGCTGCGGAAGCGCATTTAAATCACGCTGAGCAAGCATACCTTCTCGATCAACGTTTTGAAGAGCTTCTAAAATTGTAATATCGTGTTCTGATGCCTGCATACGCCTTGCCTTTCAACCATGATGCGCGCTCGCAGAATTGTATGTACGCTGCACAATCGTACCTATCATAACGCAACAAAGACAAGAGTTGCGTATGACGATGCACTAACTCACCTATTCAAAAACGGTGAAACGCTTTATCGGCGCGTCGTTTCAGGGGTATACCAATTTTTTGATTGATTGATGACCGTCAAGGAAGATTCCGTAATACCAGCCGCTCTTGCCTCAGAAGCAAGCAAAGCACAAAGAGGCAACTCTGACACATCATGCCCAAGCTCAATAATACACAAACCCGACTCAGCAGCATCAAGAGCATCATGGTATTTAACTTCACCACAAATCAAGCAATCAATTGCTTCTTCGTCACAGGCGCGCAGAGCTTCCGTCGCTGATCCACCAAAGGTAGCAATACGCTCAATACGTGTATCAGGAGCACCCCATACACGAGGAAATGCGTTAAAGACACTCACGCAGCGAGCAGCCAAGTACGTCAACGTAAGCACTTCTCCATCAGCAGGTCTACATACCATACCAAATCCTTTGGTGCTTCCTGGAGCAAGACGCTCCAGTGGGTGAAGCGACTCAAGACGCAACATAGCAGGCAATACATCAAGCGCTTCTGTTGATACATCACAAGCAGTATGAAAGCTCATGCAGTTGAGATGATGAGACAGCGCAAATGCGACCCGTGATCCCGCGTTTTCCCCTTGAGCACGTGCGGGAACAAAAAGATCAGGCGCATCAATAAAGAGAGGATGATGAGTGATTAAGACATTAGCCCCCACAGCACACGCTGTTTCCATGGCACGAATTGTGGGATCAAGGGCAACAGCAACACCGGTGATTAACTCATCAGGATCTCCTACGAGCAATCCAGTACGATCCCAATCACACGCATCTTGTGCAGGAAAAACGCACAACAATGCATCTTCGAGTTGTCTGACAGAAAATTCCTTTTTTAAAGAAACAAGTTGCGCCGGAGGAACAACTTGTAATGAATGCTCATGTGAATCCATACGTAACGCTCCTTTTATTTATGTTGTATACGCTCTAGCCTACAACGCTCGCATACAGATTGAACTCTACGGTATGAATTTACTAACGATTTGTAAACCGAATGTGAAGTTATAACACAAGCATTCTACGATCTCCGCCCGGCACTACAAGCGTTAATTCACGATACCCAGCCTCATAGGCATACTTGTATCCTTCTAGAATGCCACGATCCACGTGTTCGACTTTATGCGCATCAGACCCAATAGTACAAGGCACACCCGCACGCCTAAACTCTGTCAACAAAGCGGGAGCAGGAAACATTTCTTTGCAAGCATACGTAGCACCTGAAGTATTAATCTCAATCATACGATCCGTACTTGCCAGCGCTTCAGCTGCTTCTTTATAAAGCGGCAAGGGATTAAAACTAGGCCAATAACCAAATTTCTTTACCAAATCAGGGTGAGCCATCGCAGTAAAAGGCATATCGGAAGTCGCTGCCTCAATCCACACCTCAAAATAACGGCGCCATATCTCATCTGGCCCAACTTCGCCCCAATGCCCTGCTTGCTCTGGATCATCAAAGGGCCATAAATCCAAGAAATGAACTGATCCCAAGATGTGTTCAAACTCATCAAACTCGTACGGTTTAAACACGCGGTCTTCATCATCACCAAGCCAGTCAAGTTCACACCCTATCACGATTTCCATATCAGAATACTGTTCACGAACAGCATGAAGAGCAGATAGATACTCGGGCAAACGCTCTTCACTAAGCGAGACAAAATTAGTCGGGTCAATTGCCTTGGATAGCGGATAATGCTCGGTTATTGCAAGATTAGTCATCCCCAACTCATGTGCGTGAGCGACAAGCTCATCAATTGGTGCATACCCATGTCCGGTCATGTTGGTGTGATTATGTTGACTTACTAATTCCATAACGTGCTTACTCGGCTTTCTTTATTTCTTTGTAGCGATGAGTTTTTTGACCGCTTCAACCAATATATCAATATCATCTTTAGTGGTCAGCCAACCCAATGAAACACGAAGAGAATCAAGAGCACGATCGCGTGAAATACCGAGCGCACGTAAAACGTGGGAAGGATCTAAATCATCGCTTGAGCAGGCTGACCCTCCTGATACCGCAATACCACTTCTATCAAGTTGCATGATAAGTGTTTGGCTCTCAAACCCCTCAACGGTAACGTTAACGATATGGGGCGCATAGGACTCATCGCCTGGTAAAACATTCACCACCGCTTTCACGCCTGGTAACTCTGTCAAAGCGGCATAGCAATAATCGCGCAAATCTTGAAGACGACGATATTCCAATTCTTGGTCAGTGCAGCTTGCTTCAAGCGCGCATCCCATACCTACTACTGATGCAACGTTTTGGGTACCCGAGCGCTTATGAAGCTCTTGACCACCACCTACAATCTGGGGAGAAAACGGCGTATGAGCCTTGAGATACAAAACACCGCATCCTTTAGGCCCACCAAATTTATGAGCCGATAAGGACAGTGCATCAACACCTAATTCAACAACGTTGACAGGCATTTTTCCTGCGGCTTGCGTAGCGTCAGTATGAAAAAATGCACCAACTGAATGCGCCACACCTGCAAGCTCTGCAATATTCATCACTGAACCAATTTCATTGTTGACCATCATGATAGAAACTAAAATAGTATGATCATTGCAAACACGTGCTAAAGCCTCAGGAGTAATATGCCCTGAGCTATCAGGATTGACAGCTACAATTTCAGCTCCCCACATACCCAATTGAGCAGCAGCTTCCAAAACAGAGTCATGCTCGATAGAAGATACAACAATACGCGGAACACAATCATGGTCATCATGGTCTGCGTGCTCTTCGCGTTCGAGCATGAGCGCATCAGTCATACCATAAAGCGCGGTATTGTTAGCTTCTGTGGATCCTGATGTAAAAATGATCTCATCAGGACGGGCATGTAAGGTAGCTGCAATCATCCGTCGTGTTTGTTCGAGCAGTTTAAACGCATCACGTCCTGCAGTGTATAGAGCATTAGCGTTAGCACCCCCTGCACGCAAGCCTTCAAGTCCTGGCTGCAAAATTTCCATCATGGCCTGCGAAGCTTCAGGACGCAAAGGTGTTGTTGCTGCCCAATCCAAATACGTGGTAAGCATGGTCCTTCTTTCTGTAGAAAGTTTTAATAAAACGTGTGCACTATAGTATTGTTTGGGCTTTGGTTGCAGCGATCCGTATATCCTGAATTGCTTGCGCACGATCACTTGCTTTAAAGACACCTGACCCCGCAACTAATACATCAGCACCATACCGAGCAACCAGACCAGCCGTACGTGAAGCACTAACGCCCCCATCGACTTGGATCAAAACATGGGGGTTATATTGCTGAGCCATCGCAGCAACTTCAGCTACGCGATGTTCACTTCCTTCAATGTAGGCTTGCCCTGAAAAACCAGGAAATACACTCATAACAAGCACCATATCAAGTTCAGCAATAAAGGGACGCAAACGCTCGATAGGGCAATCAGGCTTGAGGGCAAGTGCAACGCTCACGCCAGCATCACGAATCATCTGCAATACCTGACCAACTTCTTCAGGAGTATCAAATGCTTCAATATGAACGGTGATACTATCGGCACCCGCTTCGATATACCACGGTACCTGAATAAGCGGATTAGAAATCATCAAATGAACATCAAGCGGGAGCGAAGTAGCACGTTTTGCTTGCGCCACAAACGGAACACCAAAAGTAAGGTTAGGTACAAAGTGGCCATCCATAACATCAACGTGAAGCCAGTCAGCACCACCTTGCTCAAGCTCAGCAATATCGCGCCCAAAGTTCATGAAATCAGCCGATAAGATCGAAGGAGCAATTTTGACGGACGTAAACATGCCTCTTCCCTTTCGTTTGTTTGCTCGTTTTTATTTTTGGCGTGCAACATCTTTTGCAAAACGCGCATCTCCTATGCTTGATTATTAGAAGTATTGCTCTCTAAATCAAGAAGAAATTTTTTGATAGGAAGACCATAAGCATAGCCAACGAGATTCCCATGAGCTCCCACCACCCGATGACAAGGAATAAAAATGGGTAAGGGATTCTTATTATTGGCACCTCCTACCGCACGCGCAGCCGTTGGCTTTTCAATGGCCTGGGCAAGCTCAGCATATGTTCTTGTTTGACCATATGGAATATCTCGAAGCGCACCCCATACTAATTTCTGGAAATCGGTTCCAGCGGGCGCAAGGGGTATGTCAAATGCTTGGCGTTTGCCAGCTAAATATTGCACGAGTTCAGTTGCAGCCTGATTGGTCACCGCTACCGCTTTTTCTTCACCAGAAAACCGCTCAATACCAAAAGCCATATGTGTTAATGCGCCATCAGATTGCGCAAGGGTAATCCGTCCCAAGGGTGTGTTGTAGACAAAATACGTTTGTTCCATACCTATTGCAAACCCCAAAACTCAGATTTTAAAGGACGATTAAATAAATCATGATAGAGCTTTTCTACTGGAGCGCTCTCCCATACTAGTTCACGCACCCCCTCAGCGATAGGCAACTCTACACCATATTTCTCTGCTAAAGGCAAGATAGTTTTGCACGCAATAGCACCCTCTACTACCATGTGTGTTTTTTCTTCATACTGTACAAGAGTTGTCCCTTGAGCAAGCAGGTAGCCAAAAGTTCTATTGCGCGAATGTTCTGAAGTGCAGGTGACGATAAGGTCTCCTGCTCCAGCAAGTCCCATCACAGTCATAATACTTCCGCCACACGCATCAACCAAACGCGACATTTCAGCCATGCCACGCGTCATCAGCATAGCGGCCGTGTTGTCACCAAAACCAGTGCCATATGATGCTCCAACCGCAATAGCAATAACATTCTTAAACGCTGCACACAACTCAACCCCCACACAATCATAGGAGGCATAACAGCGTAAATAGTCCGTCGTAAACAGATCCTGGAAAAATCTTTGTGTTTGCTCAGATGCTGAAGCAATCACCGTACCACTTGGTATACCCAAAATGATTTCCTCTGCATGATTTGGACCAGACAAAACAGCAAGTCTTCCCCGATGACTGCATTCTTGCTCAACAATTTCTAGCGAGAGATCTCCCGTTCCCTCTTCAACACCTTTTGAACACACAATAATAGGAGTAGTAGCTGAAACAAAAGGAGCAATACGACGAGCAGTCTGTCGAATCAATTTGGATGGAGTAACCATAACAACGGCACTTGCTCCAAGTAAGCATGCCTCAATATCAGAAGAGGCACTCACTGAGGGAAGTAAAGCAACATCACTTAAATACCGTGGGTTGTAGTGATCGTGCGTGATGGTGCACGCGACATCTGATTTGCGTGCATACATCATAGGTTCATGTCCCGCAACAGCCAAGGTTTGTGCAAGTGCAGTTCCCCATGAACCAGCACCAATAACGGCAACTTTCATGATTACTCTCCCTTACCCTCTCCCTAGTTTTCTTGCGCCTCTTTTTTAGATCCGATTGCGTTTTCGCAGTGATGGTATAGCCGATTAATATTTGCGCGATGAGCAATGATAACCAATATTGCAGCAAGAGCAATGCAAGCAAAAGCAAGCCAATTACCCCAATATAATAAAAGCGCTATACAAGGACAAAGAACAGCAGCAGCAAGAGAACCCACTGAAACATAACGAGTCGCAATGACCAAAATAGCAAAGATCAATATTTCTGCGAGGGTACCCCATACACCAAAGACAAAGAAGAGTGCACCCACTGCAACAGCAATTCCCTTTCCTCCTTTAAATTTAAGCCAAGGAGAATAAATATGTCCAGAAACACAGCCTAAAAAGCCGACCGCCAATGAAAGCTGCATCGAAAGAAACCCAGCATCAAAAACACTTGCACTCGGAGAATAGCCGAGTCCCAAGAGAAGGGGTGCTGCAATACTCATACCCGTTGAAGGATTAAAGGCAACAAGCCACCCTGCAAATAAGGTAGCAATAAAGCCTGCTAGAAGACCTTTACCAAAGTCAAGAAGAAAAACAGCAGCGCCACCTTTCTTTCCTAACGTACGCATAGCATTTGTTGTGCCAATATTGCCTGATCCTTCAGAACGAATATCTTTTTTGAAAAAGAAGCGCGAAATGATAACGCCCCAAGGAATTGATCCCAGTAAAAAACAAACAACAAAACAAAGAAATAAAATACCAAGTGCTTCTAACATATCTTCCTTATCAACTAAAAACTCTATTGTTGCGCTCTATACCAACGCAGCTTTTCTCTTTTAGATTAATCCTTTTTCTTAAAACGGAACCGCACGGGTGTGCCCTCCAAATCAAACTGTTTACGCAAACGATTTTCCAAATAACGTTCAAATGAAGGTTCCACTAATTCGGGATGATTACAGAAGAAGGTAAATTGAGGAGGCTCAGTGCCAGTCTGTGTAACGTATTTGAGCTTTAATATTTTCTTACCCTTAGTAACCGTATGACCAAAATCTCTTATATCTTGCAACCAGTTATTAAGCTTGCTTGTTGAGATAGTAGACGAATAAGCGCGATACGCTTTTTCAATCGCATCCCAAATGCGATGTACGTTTTTGCCGGATAAAGCCGAAATTGCAATCACGGGTGCATATCCTACAAAAGTTAACCTATCTTCAATACGCTCACGCACATCAGCTTTCGCCTCTGGGCCTTCCACCAAGTCCCATTTATTTAAAACAACCACCATAGCGCATCCACGCTCGGCAGCCATTCCCGCAACACGCTGATCTTGATCAGTGAGCCCAATCGTTCCATCGATAACCAATAAAACAACATTGGCCCGATCCATTGCACGCATTGCGCGAACAAAACCGTAATACTCAACATCTTCATCAATTGCTGATTTTTTGCGCAAACCTGCCGTATCGATAATAGTAAATAACTGACCATCATGCTCAACGGTGGTATCAATAGCATCACGCGTCGTGCCTGCAACATCAGAAACAATAGAGCGCTCGTCATTCGTAAGTTTATTAGTAAGTGATGATTTGCCTGCGTTAGGGCGTCCCACAATAGCCACTTCAATAGAATCAAAGAACTCTTCTTCTACCCCATCGTCTTCAGGAAAAAGCGCCACAACCTCGTCGAGCAAATCACCCGTTCCCGTTCCATGGAGCGCCGAAACAGGCCAAGGATCACCAAGACCCAAGCTCATAAATTCCCACATAGCTGATTCGTCATTGGGGTTATCCATCTTGTTTACGGCCAGCAAAATAGGCTTGTTTGAACGATGAAGAATACGTGCTACCGCCTCATCATCTGCATTAATCCCCGCAGGCCCATCAACCAAAAAAACAATTACATCCGCTTCTTCAGTTGCTAAAAGCGCCTGATTGCGAATAGAGGTCTGGAAACGATCAGAGTTCTCCATCTCAATACCGCCGGTATCAATGAGAGTAAAATCTCGTCCGTTCCAGTCTGCTTCATGATACGAACGATCACGGGTCACGCCACGCATCTCGTGTACGATAGCTTCATTATTTTGAGCGATGCGGTTTACGAGCGTAGATTTGCCTACGTTGGGTCGACCGACAATAGCGAGTATAGGTTTAGCCATGATGAATCAACCTTTTTTCCTATAGTGGTATTGAAATAGCTTTCATAGAATACCACAGCCATCCTCTTTGCTAAGAGTATGCTGGTTCAAGCGTTAACTAAGGGTATCGGCAAGTTCATAAAGGTGAGCAAGACATGCCCTAATTTGATTTTCTGGCGTTGATGCACCCGCCGTAACACCCACCTTGGAAATCCCAGTAAACCATTCAGGTTGGATTTCTTGCGCATCTTCAATATGGTAGGCATGATCGCAGTACTCATGACAAAGCTCATACAAGCGCGTCGTATTAGAGGAGTTACGTCCACCGAGCACCAACATCACATCAACTTCTTTAGCAAGATCAATAGCTGCTTGCTGCCGTTGCTGTGTTGCAAAACAGATAGTGTCTTTCACTTCAGGATCAATACCGCGCGCACGCAAGGCCTCAACGACAGCTAGAAGCTTTTCGCGTGGCTGCGTAGTCTGGACAACTATGCCTACTGGTTCAACAAGTTCATCAGGAATATCGGCAACAGAACCAACAATAGTACACGCGCCACCCTGAACAAGTGCGTTTTGCGAAATGCTCTCTACTTCAGGATGACCTGCTTCACCTACCACTAAAACAGTAGAGCCTTTTTGAGCAAGTGATGCAGCTGCATTTTGAGCACGCATAACATAAGGACACGTTGCATTAATAACTACAAGATCTCGCGATTCAAGATCAGCAAGCACTTGCGGAATAACACCATGAGAACGAATAACTACCGCATCTTGCGTGATAGCTTCAGGTGTATCAACAACCTCAATCCCCTGATTAGCAAGCTCGTTTACTACGCGAGGATTGTGAATAAGAGGGCCGAGCGTACAAACGGTTTTATTTGAGCGCGCTGCTTCTTGGGTTAAATCAAGCGCACGCTGTACCCCATAGCAAGCGCCTGCATATTCTGCGGTTAAAACTTCAAAAGCCGCCATGGGTATGCCTCCTTATTTAAGAATTATCAACAGCATTGGGAAGTGCAGCAACATCCACCCTTGGTATTGTGTGCTCAGCAAAAAGGGGAGCAAAATCTTTGCTCGCCGGGAAAAATTCTTTCATGTTCACGTCTTCAGGCCTACATTGACGCGATAGAGCAAACGCTTCGCGCAAAACATACCAAGTACAACCGTCTAAACGATCTTCTTTAGGCAAAAAATCAAACGAGGATACCGCAACAGGTTCACCAAAGATAATCGTAATTTTGGGAAAATGAGTACGTTGCCCCTTTTCTTTAACTTTATCGATATTAGTAAAGCCCACCGGAATAAGTGGCGCTTTACCCAAACGCGCAATCATAACGGCACCACCATGAAGAGCAGGATCAACATTGCCTTTGCCACGTCTTGTGCCTTCAGGAAAAATTCCCACTAACTCGCCCCCCTTAAGAAAGCGCGTTGCTCGTTTGATGGCAAGCCTGTCTGAAGTATTGCGCCGAATAGGAATTGCTCCCACTCGTGCAATAAAAAAGCCCAAAATTCCTCCCGCAACCGTAAACAACGAATCACGAGCAATAAGGCGACAAAATTGCTGTGGGCGCACTGATTCCCACATCATCACCACGTCCAAATATGAAACATGCGGAGCAACCAACACAGCTCCTGACTGCTTACCCTTAAACCCATTGACAATGTCTTGGTTTTTGATGGTATAGCGAAAAAGAATCTTGCAAAATGCCCCTACAACGGTTCCCAAAAACCTTGCCCAAAACAAAGGCATCTGGGGTTCTTTAGCATGGCCTTGCATTTTCATGTCAAAAAAACGCTCAAACCGATGTTTTTTGAGCATCGAGTTTTGAGGTGCTTTTTTATTGGTCTTATCGGACGCAGCTGGGCGTTCAGACGGAGTTTGAGTAGATAAAGATGTTTCAGTCATAATGATCAAGCCATTGCGCAAATACGCGCAATAATATCTTCAATATAGTGGTTAGTAGAATCAATAACGATAGCATCATCGGGAATAACAAGTGGAGAAGTACTCCGTTTTGAATCAGCCTCATCGCGCCTAATGATATCTTTAAGCACTTCATCAAAGTCGATTGAGCCAACACCCCTATCGACATTTTGACGAACGCGTCTATGAGCCCGTTCCTCGCTCGATGCGGTCAAAAACACCTTAAGCTCGGCATCAGGAAATACAACTGAGCCAATATCACGACCCTCAATCACATAATCACCCGATCTACCAATGCGACGCTGTTGATCTGTAAGCGCCTCACGTACCGATGGCGTTGCAGACACAGGAGAAACCGCTTTATCAATCTCAGCAGTTCTGATAGCTTGCGTAATATCTACCCCATCCAATAGCACACGCTTTGGGATAGGATCTCCTGCTTCATGTTCAAAGGTGATCTGATGTGTGCGGGCAAGTTCGCCAAGCGCAGCTTCATCATCAAGTGCTACCCCATCAGTCACAGCACGCCAAGCAATAGCGCGATACATGGCACCGGTATCTAAACAAGAAAAATCTAAATTGCGCGCAACCGCCTTTGCAACGGTTGATTTTCCTGCCCCCGAAGGACCATCAATAGCAATAATCATGCGTATATTACTTTCTTTGTTGTTTGCTGCATTACCCCAATTAATATCAAAGCGATTTACGCTAGTCTTGTGCCAACGCCTGAATACTTTGCAAAAAATCAGGGAAGCTTACTTTAACTGAATCAAAATCATCAATCTCGACCGCAGAGGATCCGCAAAGTCCCACTAGCGCCCATGTCATAGCAAGACGGTGATCTTTGCGTGAATCAAACACAAGCCCTGTTGGCATTACCAAATCTGGCTGCCCTTCAATATAGAGATCATCATTTTCTGCCCAAGCGCTCACGCCAAGTTTGGTCAACCCCTCGATAATAGCATCAAGACGGTTAGATTCCTTTTTGGTAAGCTCACTCACGCCTCTAAATACGGTGATTCCACGCGCATGCGCTGCAACAAGCGACAATACCGGAATCTCATCAATTTCACTTGCAATATGCTGATGTGGAATCTCACAACCTGTTAGCCCTTGCGTATACGCAACATGAATTGAACCACTTGACTCACGCCCTTCACTACCGCCATAAGAAAGCGTGATATTGGCACCCATGCGCTCAAGTGTACGCACAAATCCAATACGTCCAGCGTTAAGGCTAACATTCTCAATGGTGATATCACTACCTGGTTTAAGAAGCGCCGCACATGCAAAGAAAGCAGCAGACGATGGGTCACCGGGAACAATAACATCAGAGGCATGCAAGGTAACTGGTCCTGTTACTGAAGCGCGACGGTGAGCAGCTTCTGCATCCACCCCAAACTCAGGAAGCATCAACTCGGTGTGATTGCGGCTTGCGGCGGGCTCATCAACCTTCGTTTTTCCTTGAGCGCGAAGCCCTGCAAGCAAAACTGCAGTTTTGAGCTGAGCTGATGCCATAGGAGCTTCGTAGGTAATAGCTTTAAGCTGGGGATTGCCAGTCTCCGTAACAGGCAGGTTTTCTTGATAATCAGGTTGAAACTTGACGCCCATCTTCATAAGAGGTGCAATGATGCGCCGCATAGGACGCTTCTTGAGGGAATCGTCACCAGTAATTTCAACAGTGATAGGCCAGGGCGCCAATACACCCATAAGAAGACGTGCTGTCGTACCAGAGTTACCACAATCGATAGGAGTATCAGGCTGTTTGGGACCCTTATCTCCCCACCCTGTAACAGTTCCAGCTAAAGAGCCGTCAGATTGTACGGTAAGTTCAACTGTTGCACCGAGTGCCTCAACCGCATCAATTGTGGAGCGCACATCGGCAGAATCTAAAACACCTGATAAGTGCGAAGTGCCTTCTGCCATCGCGGCGAACAATACCGCACGATGAGAAATTGATTTATCTCCAGGTACGTGAGCTACGCCCCGCAATGGTGAGGTCAAAGGAGCAATCAGGGTTGCATCGCTAGTTGTCATGACCTTCCTCCTCTGCAAACAAGGGATTAAATGAAATACGATAACCAGCTTTAATGAGAGCTGTTGAGAGCTTTCCAATATCACCTTCATCGGTTAACAATAATACTAATTCAGCACTTGATGAGGTGATATGGTCAATTTCGATTGATTGAATATTGCAACCTGCTTGAGACGCAATAGTAGCAACTTCGGCAACTACACCAGGTTTATCACGCAAAGGTACCCGTACTTCAAGCAAGTCTTCTGTTTTAGGAACCCACTTAGCAGGAAGAGCGCGGCGAGCCACGGCGGCTTTGTCAAGGAGTGCTGTAAATTCTTGTTTATCTGCACGTTCAAGCGTGTCAGAAAACTCAGCTAAGATAGTTTGCATTTCTTTAAGTCCAGCAATAATAGCATCTGCATTATCAAAGGCAATGCCTGTCCACAATGCAGGAGAACCTGCTGCAATGCGAGTCGAATCTTTAAAACCACCCGCTGCTAATCTAAAGAGTGCTTCTTGTTCATCAGCATGGCGAACCGCCAGCTGCACCAATGAGGAAGCCACAAAATGCGGTACATGGCTTACGATTGCAACAATATCATCGTGATTTTCCCGAGGAAGAGAGACCACACGAGCACCCAAAGAAGTCAGTATGTCATGAAGCGTGGCATATATTGCAGCAGGAGTTGACTCATCAGGACATAATACCCAGTGAGCCCCCTCAAACAAATCTATGCGCGAGCCCTCAATGCCACTCTTTTCCGATCCCGCCATCGGATGTCCAGGAACATAATGATCGGGATTGGGCAGCACTGAAACCGCTTGAGCCGACACAATCTTTTTAGTTGAACAAGTATCCGTGATGATTCCAGGATAATTAAGCGCTGCCAAACGTTCAAACCAGATATGAGCAACCGGAACAGGTGTTGCAATCATAATGATGGAGCATTTCATCAAAGCTTCATCAAGGCCTGATTGTTCAGGCGTAAAACCCTCTGTAATCCAACCTTTTTCGAGCGCAGTGTTCACTGCCGCTTGGTCAATATCAACACCAACGATATATACATCCGGATAAGCGCGACGATAAGCACCAGCAAACGAGGCCCCAATCATGCCAAGCCCAATAATTGCTACTGACTCATGCTGCTTACCCATAGTTACAAACGTCTCCCTTACTCTCATTATAGTGTGTATTTGATTCTAACACGGTTGCCCGTGTGCTTATCTATCAGACAAGACAGAAGTAGTGAGCTTCTTTATCTCATCGTATTGAAGTTCACGCCATCGTCCTTCTTCAAGCGCTTCAAGCGCGAGCGGTCCAAATGACACTCGTTTAAGCTCCTTTACGGGATGTCCAATCGCCTGCATCATGCGCTTTACCTGCCGTTTGCGCCCCTCATGAATGGTAAGCTCCACCCAAGATGTCTGCGTCTTAGGATCATACGAGACAAAGCGTGCAACCGCAGGTGCAGTTAACCCATCGTCAAGCTCAATCCCTGTTTCTAACCGGTACAGCTTATGCTTTGAAACGCGTCCTGCTACCCGAGCATGGTAGGTTTTATCAACGTGATATGAAGGATGAAGAAGGGTATTGCCAAGCGTTCCGTCGGTTGTAAAAAGCAAAAGTCCCCGCGTATCCTGATCAAGTCTCCCGATAGGAAAAAGCCCTGGGTAGCGCTCAAGTGGTAGTAAATCTGCCACCGTCTTGCGTCCGTGCGGATCTGACATAGTAGTCACATAACCCGAAGGCTTGTTAAGCATCAGCACAACGTGATTGTCTTTGGGCAAGGCGATAGGGCTGCCATTCACCATAACTTCATCGTGATCAGGATCAATCTGGCAGGCAAGATCAGTTACCACTTCCCCGTTGACCATCACTGCGCCTGACGTAATAAACGTTTCACTTGCTCTGCGGCTCGCCACTCCTGAGCGCGCTAAAAACTTATTAATACGCATTAGTTCTGCCATAGCTTAGTCATCTTCATCAAACTCAAGCTGCGAAAAATCAATTTTATCGACAACGCTAGCTGCTTGACCAAGCGCCTCATCTAAAAGCATCTGCATAGCATCAGCAACCTGGACATCCCCTTCGTCAATGATTTCAAAGGTTGCTTCGCCTTCATTATCCTCAAGCGCTGCGATAGTCGCTGCGTCTGCTGTGACTACATTGAGGCGTTCCGCAATAAAAGCACGTGTCTCATCATCGGGCGCAAATGATTCCAAATCAGGCAAGTCCGCCAATGAGCGTAAGCCAAAACGCTCTAAGAAAGTTTTAGTGGTGGCATACACCGTCGGATTACCGGGGCTATCTTGCACGCCTGCTTCACGCAACAATCCCTTCTCCACCAAAGAATTGATAGAACTATCAGAGTTAACACCACGCACCGATGCCACCCCATTGCGCGTAATAGGCTGACAATACGCCACAACCGCAAGGGTTTCTAAAGCGGCTTGGGAAAGTTTGCGAGTATCCCACGAGACGACGTAACGCTCGATTAGATCATGGTATTGGGGGTGGGTAGTCAAACGCCATCCACCTGCAACTTCACGCAATTGTATGCCGCTATTAGTATGCAAAAGCGTTTCAGAAAGGCACTCAAGGGCTGCTTGCACCGAAACTACATCAACGCCCAACATATCAGCAAGCGTCACCACGCTAACCGGCTCATCGGTCACAAACAAAAGCGCCTCAGCGGCATGTGCGATATCATCCCGTGTTGGTTCAGTTCCACCCGTCCAATCAAGGGCATTGATAGATTCATCCATCACAACTACTCTCCCTAATCTTTCTGAGCACCAACCGGTGAAATTACGATATCACCAAACAAATGATCTTGTTCCACATCAACTTCTGAACGCTTAAAAAGCTCCAAAATAGCCAGAAACGTTACTACAATTAATCGCGGATCATCTTCCGTTGAAATCAGGTCAGAAAACCGTACCGTCACACCACGCTTTATGAGATCATCAATCTCTTGGATGCGCGTCTCAAGTGGAATTATCTTTGCCGCAATATGCTCTGACTCAAGCAAGAACACATCGCGGCGCGCAAGACAATTGGCCAGCAATTGTCCTAACTTATCAAGGCTTACTCCTCGTAAATAATCAGGCATAAGAGAAAGCATTGAGCGATCAGGTCCAAAGGGTCGCACGTGTATTTTTTGTTCCGCAATGAGACGATTCTCTAAAGCGCGTGCGGCATTCTTAAACTTCTTGTATTCAAGCAATTGCTCAACAAGGACATCACGCATTTCATACGGAGAAAGTTCATCCTCATCATGCTCATCAACTGTTGCATCCTGAGGAATCAAGCTGGCTGCCTTAAGCTCAAGAAGCGTTGCTGCAACCACAAGAAAATCACTCGCAACGTCTAAATCAACTTCATGCATACGCTCGACTTCAGCTAAATATTGATCCGTTATCTCAGTAATAGCAATCTTGCCGATATCTACCTTTTGTTTACTAACCAAATAGAGCAAAAGGTCAAAAGGGCCTTCAAAACTCTCTATACGAACTCGATATGCCATATACGCGCCAGCTGCTCTCTTTCTGGAGGACAAGTATGTGTAAGCATTATGGAATCAACAACGTCGCCAGATTACCTGCCGTAACGTTTAAATACATACTAATCAAGTTTACGTGAATCAAATAAGGCAATACAAATATCACGATCAAGAAAACAGGTAAAGCGTATTGCTGGATGCGATAGTATTGCGGCAGATATTTCTCAGGCAAAAGAAAAGCAAAAATAGATGAGCCATCAAGCGGTGGAATGGGCAGTAAGTTAAAGAACATGAGATAGAGATTTACCATGATAAAAATGGGTAAAAAGACACCATAAAAATAAATGAAAATCTCTGGCGCAGTATTAGTATACATACTCTGCAAACCATACATCAATGCCGATCCCACGAGAGCTAAAACAAGGTTTCCGCTCGGACCTGCTAAACCGACAAGTAAATCATCTCGCCGTGGATTTTTAAAATTGGCAGGATTATAAGGCACAGGTTTTGCATAACCAAAAACCGGTCCACCCATAATAATAAGCAACAAAGGCAAAACTACCGTACCAAACGGATCAATATGTTTAAGAGGATTAAACGAAAGCCGTCCTTGAGCTTTTGCGGTATTATCCCCTAGTTTCCAGGCAGCCCAGCCATGCATAAACTCATGAAAGACAATGGCTGGAATAAAAGCCAACACATTGCATATCATTATGATAATTTGAATTTCACTCATAGTTGATCAGTATAGCAAGAACAGAGATCGTAAAAACCATTTGCTCGCAATACCTCATAAACTCCAATAGCAACGGAATTGGAAAGGTTTAATGAGCGTTTATTGGTCTTCATTGGAATACGAACACAGTGATCTGCGTACTGGTCAAGTATTTCTTGATCTATCCCCCGCGATTCCCGACCAAAGATTAAATACACTTCTCCAGTTAAAGGTTTGTCATAAAGACTATGATCCGTTTGACCGGTAAAAAATACAAGGTGATCATTTTGATGAGCATCAAGAAATTCCTTTGTTGAACCCCAGCGGTGCAGCACCACATCATCCCAATAATCCATTCCCGATCTACGAATATTACGCTGCGTCAGATGAAATCCCATCGGCTCCACTAAATGCAGTTCCGCTCCCGTACAAGCGCACGTGCGCGCAATATTGCCCGTATTTTGAGGAATCTCTGGCTCAAAGAGTACAACGTGTATAGGAGGAAAATCACTCGTTTTATTGTGCATATTTTTTAGTCTCATTCTCAATTAGTTCAGAAAGCTCGATCCACTCTTCTTCATGAGCCGATAGACTCTTTTTTAGTTGTGCATGTTCTGCAATCACATCACTTGAGGCTTCTTCGTTGGTATAAAACGATGGGTCAGCAAGCAATGCCATGACTTCTTCCATACGTGCTGTTTCTTGTGCGATGAGTTTATCGAGTTCCTGCACACGTTTACGCTGCGTTTTTAATGCAGCGTATGCTTTGTTACGTGCTTGCGCCTCACGACGCTTTTGTTCTTTGGTTTTAGGTGCTGAGCCTTTTGTTTCTCCTTTTTGTTGTTCTCTCTGCACCGATGATGTACTTATATGATCTGCCTCATTTTGCTTTACTTGTTTGAGAGTTCGTGACGTTTGCGCTTTGTCACGCGCCTGGGCTTCCTCATCAGTCTGACCACTCTTGTAAAGATAATAGTCATAATCCCCCTCATAAGCCGTAACAGAACCAGGCTTAATTTCAATAATTTTGTTAGCAACCGAGCGAATCAAATGACGATCATGCGAGATCAATACGATAGTACCCTCGAATTGTTTAAGTGCTTGCTCCAAAATATCAGCGCTCGCAATATCAAGATGATTAGTTGGCTCATCAAGACAGAGCAAAGGACTTGGAGCAACAAGCATTTTTGCAAGCGCTAAGCGGCATTTCTCCCCACCTGATAAAACGCTAACTTTTTTGTCAACATCATCGGCTGTAAATAAAAATGACCCCAACAGCGTTCTTACTTGAGAAATTGACCAGCCAGGCGCCACCCTATCAAGCTCTTCAAAGACGGTATTGCCAGGGTGAAGTTCTTCAAGTTGATGCTGAGCAAAATAGGTTTTACTCACATGCACACCATACTTAATCTCTCCTGCATCCGGCGCCAACACACCAGCAATCATTTTCATGAGCGTTGATTTACCCGCGCCATTAGGACCAACCAAAGCGACTTTCTCACCACGATACAGCGATAGATCAAGATGGTTGTAAATAACCTTGTCATCAAATGCTTTAGAAATATTTTCACAAGAAACTACTAAATCACCAGTGCGAGGAGGTTGCTTGAAGTTAAAGTGAACCGTTTTGCGCTCATCAGGAATCTGAATGCGCTCCATCTTTTCGAGTTTTTTAACGCGATCTTGAACCTGTCTCTTATACACATCTCCGAGCCCACGAGACAAGAGGCAATCTC
>UQML01000006.1 GCA_900542265.1 uncultured Eggerthella sp.
ATGTAGTGCCTCTGCAGCACGAATAGTGCCCATCTCCATCAATGTTTGGGAGGAGAGGAAATCATGGCTGCCTGCGTTCATTGCACGTTGAATCAAAAGCGCCACACGCATCTCCGTAAAGATATCAACAAAGTCAAGCGCAGCAGGAGCATTCGTAGAAATACCAACACGCATACCTGAACGAATAAACTCACTAATAGGAGCTGCACCCATACCAAGCTGAGCGTTAATAGTCGGACATACCGCAATAGCAATATCATGACTCTTCAGGGTTTCGACATCTGAGTCATCAACTTTGGCGCAATGGATAGCAAGTACGTTTTTAGCATTAAGCGCACCCCAATTGAGCACATAGTTAACCGGGGTAACAGAAGTAGGTAACCAAGGCGGGAATTCCATATACCCTTCAATATCCACACGCTCATCCGTGTCGCCTTCACCAAGGGTGGCACCAACTTTAACAAAGCGGTATTCCTCAGTTGAGCCCGCAAGACGCAGGGCGATGGGGATATCACCATGTTCATTGGCATAATCAGTAATAGCACGATACAGCTGAGGGTGACAACGAAATACTTGAGCCGGAGCAAGACCGAGCTTGATGCGTTCCGAGTCAATCTCACTGTCCCACTTCTTTAAATCCTCTGTTGCTTTCTTGATAGCGTAGTTGATGAGTTTTTTCTCGACGGCATTAACCTCATGATAAAACACGCCGCGAATACCAATTTCTTGCGCCGCCTTAACGCATCCACCGGTTTTGGTAATGTCAGCCATAGTGGTGATACCTGACGAGATTGATTCAAGTACCCCTAAGAAAGCTGAATTATAGACTTCATCTTTCGTTAATTTACTGCGAAGTTCCCAGACTTTACGAAGCCACCCCGTATAGGGCACGTCAGGAATAAGTCCACGCAATACCGCGTCCTCAGAGCAGGAATACAAATCAATAAAGCCCGGCGTCAGCGCCGCTTTTCCAAAATCTGAAATACTCTCCTCGGGGTAGCGTAGCTTCATCATATCTGCCGCCCCAATATCTTTAATCTTTCCGTCACTTACTAATACCGCACCATTTTCGATGGGTTCTGCAGTCACGGGAATTACATATTGGGCGCAAAGAAGCATGATTTCCTCCTGAGTTTTTGCTTCTCGTCATCATAGCATTGCAAAGCTCGCTTGCCTGCCTATGCACGAGATACGCGCAAATGCATCGGTTGATAGCAAATACGCACTCCCCTTACACCTCATCGCCTTCCGCAAGCGGCGCCCGCAAACACTCCTACGGCACCCTTTGCCCACTACCCGATCGCCCCGTAAAAAGTCAGCCTATAATGAATGGCTACGCATAAAAACAAGAAAGCCTCCTACGAGGCTCTACCCTCCCTGGATTGGAATATCACTACCATGATTGAACCGGTACCAGACCCACATACGTCAGCACTGTCAGATTCTGAGGCGCGCTCAATTGACACGGCATCAGGCAAAGAAGCACCAGCTGAGCTCTCAAGTAGCCGCGTGAAAAAGATTTTTACTGACATTGCCTGGGACTACGAGCGGTTTAACGCGCTCTCCAGCTTTGGCCAATATATCTCGTGGCTCAAAAAGCTCATCGACGCAAGCCCCATTGAGCCAGATTCACGCATGCTTGATATTGCTGGAGGTACGGGCGATGTGACTTTTATGGCTTGCAAGCGCAAGCCACCTGCATCGATTATTTTGTCTGACTACACCCCCGCCATGTTGGATGTCGCACAAAAGCGTCTTGATGAGGGTGAAGCATGCAATGTTCCTGTAGAGCTTGCCGTTGTTGATGGACAAAATATCCCTTATGAGGACAACTCGTTTGACATTGTTACTATGAGCTATGGTATTCGCAATATGCCTGAGCGCGAGCGAGCCCTGTCGGAAATGCACCGCGTATTAAAGCCAGGAGGCGCCCTTTGCATCTTAGAGTTTTCTACGCCACCTAATCCAGTAATGCGCTTTGGTTACAACATCTATTTGCGATGGGGTATTCCAGCCTGGGGCAAACTTGTCACTGGTGACTCAAGCGGCTTTACCTATCTTGCCAAATCCATTAAAGCATTCCCTAATCAAGAGCATTTTTCTATCATGCTCAAGAATGCTGGATTTGATCGCGTTGATTGGACTAATGTCACCTTTGGTGTTGCTGCCATCCATATTGCGTACAAAGACCGTTAGCACCGCGTTGCTTTGAGACCACATTGCTTCGGAACTAGAGTCCGTATTCGTACGACATCAGCGTGGCGTTATGCAGCACCAACATGGCGCTAGTATGGCTCATCAAGCGGTGCATGTGCTTGAACATCGAGCGTGTCATCAAAAAATTTACCCTGTTTGTAGCGATCAAGTGCTACGAGTGCAATCATAGATGCATTGTCTGTGCATGCTGATAGCGGTGGCATAGTTAAGCGCACTCCTATTTCAGCACACATCTGCTCGTAGGCTTGACGCAAACGCGGATTTGCTGCAACGCCACCACCTAAGCAAAATTCGTGAGCACCTGTTTCTAAGAGTGCCGTTTTTGCTTTGGCAACTTGTACATCTACAACCGCCTGTTCAAAGGATGCGGCCACATCGCACGGGTTAATTTCTCGTCCTGCTTGCTTCTCTTTCTGTAAATAGGTAAGCACCGCTGTTTTAAGACCTGATAAAGAGAAGCGATAATCTCCCGAATGCAAGAGCGCGCGAGGAAACGCGATTGCCCGAGGATCACCGTTTTGGGCAAGTTTTGAGATAAGTGGACCTCCAGGATAACCAAGCCCCATCGCCTTAGCAACCTTATCAAACGCCTCACCTACAGCATCATCAAGCGTTGAACCAAGCGTTTCATATACGCCCCATTCCCGCACTGCCACAAGCATGGTATGACCACCCGACACAAGCGACACCACTAAAGGCGGCATGATGTCTGGATGCGCTAAACGATTTGCGTATAAATGTCCTTCGAGATGGTTGACGCCAATAAGCGGCACCTCAAGCGCCCACGCGAGCCCTTTTGCAAACGCAACGCCAACAACAAGCGCTCCTACAAGGCCCGGTGCATAAGTAACACCAACAGCGGCAACATCGTGCCATGAGAGCATCTCATCACCCGTATTAGCGCGCGCAGTCTCAAGAAGCGCCTCAGCAACTCCGGCAATTGCTTCAATATGTTTGCGAGAAGCAATCTCAGGAACAACGCCTCCGAATCGGGCGTGAAAATCAATTTGCGATGCCACAACATCGGCAAGAATAGTGCCGTCTTGGTCAATAAGTGCGGCAGCCGTTTCATCGCAGGAGGTTTCAAAGGCAACGATGAGGTTTTTGCCTGCTGCAGGTTTCTCCGTAGCAGGTGTCTCTGCTGCAGATGTCTCTACTGCAGACTGTTGATGCGCCGGGTGCGCAACAGCGTTGAGTTGCAATTCCATTCCCGCAAGC
The DNA here is from genome assembly GCA_900542265.1 of uncultured Eggerthella sp. Taxonomy (GTDB): domain Bacteria; phylum Actinomycetota; class Coriobacteriia; order Coriobacteriales; family Eggerthellaceae; genus Anaerotardibacter. Next base: position 3,436 of record UQML01000006.1, read on the forward strand.
TGATGAGGTGTTTGCTCTTCTGCAACCGGCAGCGGTCCTGTAAAAATAAGCGCGTCTTCTCTGTCTGAGTAATACCGCGGCCGCGTTCCAATTTCTTGTAAACCCAGCGCGCGATAGCAAGCATGCGCTCCTGCGTTGGAAGCGCGCACCTCGAGAGTAGCTTCTGTCGCACCAAGATCGCGCGCGTCCCGCGCAAGCAGGGCGATAAGTTTTTGCGCAATACCACGGCGCCTCATGGTAGGATCCGTGGCAACTTTGAGAATATGAAGTTGCCCATCGACAATCCAGCCACCCGCATAACCAATAAGTTCGTCAGCCTCAGGATCAACGTGCTGACGCGCAGCCTGTGTTGTCTTGTACGCCGCCCACCACGTACGGTCAGGACGCGGGAGTTCATCAGCAATTTGATGCTCATTCCACGCATCTGTTCCCATGGTTTGCATCTCAAGCTGCGCCACGCGCCTCACATGAGCTTTATCAAGCGGTTGATAGCGGATTGTCCACGCTTCATCTGTTGTGACACCCTGCCCCGATTCGAGTGAAGTTACCCCACTTTCAAGCTCGCTTATCGCAGCCGCCGTAACGGGAACATCAGCTTGAGCAAACTTTTGGCGCTCATGTTCTTCCGCATCAGAAAGGCGCGTATAGATAGGCAATACGGCAAGAGGGTTTCCCGTTCCTCTGTCCCTTGAGCCAAGTATGCCGTGTTGCCATGCCGCCTCTGCTGCATACAACAACCCAGCACCAGTTGGACACCAAGACTCTTCGGGCAAAAGCATTTGATCGGCAAAAAGGTCACGGTATTTGTGAAGCGCATCGCCTGTAATAACAAGAGCATTTGACGTAGAGGCAGACGCAGCTTCAGACGCAGCTGCTGGCGCACTTGCAGGTATACCTACTGGTACATCTGCAGGTACACCCAGCTCAGATTCTATCCCTGGCAGACCAAGCCACTCGCGTGCCGATGCCGCTTTAATCACCGTGTCAGCATTGAGACGGATAACGCCACTATCTGTGAGGGTATAACGCACTGGATATACCTCTTTGCGCATAGCGTCTCCGAGCACCACCAGATCACCGCGACCGCCCGATTTTTGGTACGCCCACGCCTGAGCATCAAGGGTAGACACACCATAGAGCGGACACCCTAAACCAAGCGCCATTCCCTTTGCAGTTGCAACACAAATACGCACGCCTGTAAATGACCCCGGGCCGCGACCGCACACCACGCATGCAATCGCATCACGCGTAATACCGGCAAGACGCATAGCACGCTTAATGCAAGCAATAAGTTTGGTATTGGATGCCCTAAACGCTGGTTCTTCCAGCGAGATAATCGGCTCAATAGAGCGGCTTGATTCGTGGAGCTTACCCACACCAACAGCTATAACTTCATTGGCGGTATCAAGTGCAATAACGTAGTGCTTAGATCTATCCGTTTCGGACGATGCGTCTGCGGGTGATGCGACTGCAGACGATGCAGCCCTAGGCGATGCGGCCCTAAGTGATGCGACTGCAGGCGATGGTACTGCAGACAATGGAACTACAGACGATGGATTTGTTTGACCCGCGCCAATACTCTCTACACGTGCAACCCATTCAGAAAGTATTGCGCGAGAAACATCACCATGTGCCGTAGCGGTAATAGTGCGCGTCGTCTCATCGACACTCTGAAACACAAGTTCAAGACAGTCGTTGGGCAACGCATCAGGAAAGAGCGATGCCCACTCAATCACCGACACCGCGCCTTCTTCGAGCGCATCATAAAATCCAATATCTTCGAGTTGTGCTCGATCAGTCAAACGATACAAATCAAAATGATTGAGCGGAATCCGTCCCTGCGTATACGCCTCCAAAAGCGCAAACGTAGGCGAGGTCACTTCTTGAGTGATATCCAATCCTGCGGCAAGCCCTTGCGTAAAATGAGTTTTGCCCGCACCAAGATCTCCATCGAGCGTAATCACCGCGTTAGGACACACCGCATAAGCAAGAGAGCGTCCAAGCAGCTGTGTTGCCTGAACATTTGTCGCAACAAATACCGCCGAATCACTATCATGCTCCATCAGCATAACGCGCGCCGCTTTTCCCATCGCACTCATCACTTCTGCAAGCGTGCTTGGCGTTCAGCCGCAAGCACCGTATGTTCCATAGTAACTGAGGTGGTAACTGAACCTATGCCACCGGGAACAGGAGTAATAGCTCCCACCACAGGCTCCACATCAGCAAAGTCAACGTCTCCGCAAAGATTACCCTCATCGTCAAAAGAAATTCCCACATCTACCACAGTCTGACCTGGAGAAAAATACGTGTGGTCAAAAGCCTTAGGACGTCCTGTCGCGCAGATCACAATATCAGCTTGACGAGTCAACGAACGAAGATCCTCTGTTTTAGAATGACACATCGTGACCGAAGCATTGCGTTTGAGCAAAAGCATAGCTGCCGGTTTACCAATCACAAGACTGCGTCCTACCACAACGACATGCTTACCAGCAAGAGGGACATTATAGTGATCAAGCATGGTAAGACATGCCTCAGCAGTACAAGGCGCAAAGACATCAGGATCATCACTAAAAACCGCTCCCAAAGATGCGGTTGAAATACCGTCGATATCCTTATGGATCACAAGCGTATCGCATGCCTTTTTCTCATCCACAAACTTTGGTAAAGGACGAAACATTAAACACCCGTTGATTTCAGGATCATCGTTAATCACACAGAGTTGTTCAAGTAAGGCTTCTTCTGTCGATTGGGCATCAAGAGCATAGACACGCGTGGCAATGCCCAAGGAATCAGCACGCTTGATAGCCGTGCGCTCGTAGCTCAAATCATCAGGACGCTCACCCACTCGTACAATACCAAGAGTAGGTGTCACTCCTGCTTCCTTCAAACGAGCAACCCGCGGTTCAAGATTAGCCCGCAGAGCATCTACGACGGGTTTGGATTTCATAATGAGAGCCATAACGTATCCTTACTGTGCCAGTTGTGCACGTACAAACAAATAAGTCTCACGTGCTTTATTGCCATACGTTTCAATCAGCACGCGTTGTTTAGTCATAAAATCGGTCGCAATTGCCTCATCCTCAAGAGATTGCGCGTTAATAATAATATTGAGCGATGCACCTTCAAGTGCCGCTTGCGCAAAGAGAGCTGCAACACCCGCGTCAGAAAGCGCCATGACAGAACCGTTGTGCGCCATAAATTCACAAAGCACAATCACTTTGGCACATGCCCCCATAATTTCTAAGGGAATTGCACATGCATCTACAAGCGCTGCTTGGGTAGCACGTCGTTTAATTTCTTGCTCCCGAGGAGTACTTGCTGGCATTTTCCAGGATGCCGCAAGGGGTTCAAATGCCTGAGCATCTGCATCAATCAAAGCGATGAGACCCTCGCGTAGACCAGCAAGTTCCTCGAGTGCCTGCTCGACTTCAGTCTCAACTGAAGCATACTTTTTCTTACCAACGGTCAGATTGCCTACCATGGAAGCGAGCGCCGATGCGAGCGCACCACAATAAGCAGAAGCGCCACCTCCTCCAGGAGTTGGCGCTTTAGTTGCAAGTTCAGAAATAAAGGTTTGATCAATGGTCATAGTAGTTTAATAACCTCTTGTTTCATGTGCATTCTGCGTAAAGAGCTGTTTGTAGCGTGATGCCAAAAAACAGCACTCACCCCGGCACTCATCCTCCTCTTTAGAAAAGACCAGAGATGGTACCAGTCTCATCAACATCAATCTTAAATGCTGCCGGTGCCTTACCTAAGCCAGGCATAGTCATGACATTACCCGTAAGTGCTACAACAAAGCCTGCACCAGCAGACACTTTGACCTGACGCACCGTAATACGGAAGTCACGAGGAGCACCAAGCTTGCTTGCATCATCAGAGAACGAGTACTGAGTCTTTGCCATGCAAACAGGCATGCCGCCAAATCCAAGAGACTCGAGTTGTGCAATTTCTTTACGTGCGGCAGGAGTAAAGTCAACCCCATCGGCATGATAAATGCGCTTTGCAATTGCTTCAATCTTTTCTGTGAGAGAAAGCTCATCGCCATATGCAAATTCAAGGGTAGAGGGCTGATCGCACAAACGAATAACCTCTTCAGCAAGCTCAATACCGCCCTTGCCGCCCTTTTCCCAAACCTGAGAAAGCGCCACATTAACGCCTAGTTCTTCGCATTTGGTGCGCACCAGATCAATCTCAGCCTGCGTGTCCGTAGGGAATTGATTGATAGCAACAACACAAGGAAGTTTATAGACTTGCGTGATGTTTTCTACATGCTGGAGAAGGTTAGGCAAACCCTTCTCGAGTGCCTCAAGGTTTTCTTCATTAAGATCAGCCTTAGCCACACCACCATGATTCTTAAGGGCGCGCACAGTAGCGACAACAACAACCGCATCAGGCTCAATACCTGAAAGACGGCACTTGATGTCGAGGAATTTCTCAGCGCCTAAATCAGCACCAAAACCTGCCTCAGTTACCACATAATCACCAAGAGCAAGAGCCATGCGTGTTGCCATAATAGAATTGCAACCATGGGCGATATTAGCAAAAGGACCACCATGTACGAATGCAGGAGTGCCCTCCAAAGTCTGAACCAAATTAGGCTTTAGAGCATCTTTAAGTAACGCTGCCATGGCGCCTTCAGCATGAAGATCATGCGCCGTAACAGGCTTATCATCGTAGGTGTATCCCACAACAATACGACCAAGACGCTCTTTAAGATCCGTTATAGACGTCGCCAGACAAAAGATTGCCATGATTTCAGAAGCAACGGTGATATCAAAGCCATCTTCACGCGGCACACCATTTGCTTTACCGCCTAAGCCACACACAATGTTACGCAGCTGCCTATCGTTCATATCCACGACGCGCTTCCACGTAATGCGACGAGGATCAATGCTGAGTTCATTGCCATTATGAATATGAGCGTCTAAAAGGGCTGCCAGCAAATTGTTAGCAGCACCAATAGCATGAAAGTCACCGGTGAAATGAAGATTGATATCCTCCATGGGAATAACTTGCGCATAACCGCCGCCCGCTGCTCCTCCTTTGATACCAAATACAGGACCAAGCGATGGCTCGCGCAGAGCAATCACTGTTTTTTTACCAAGTTCAGAAAGTGCGTCACCCAAACCAACGGTGGTTGTTGTCTTGCCTTCACCAGCAGGAGTAGGGTTAATAGCAGTTACCAAAATGAGCTTACCAGGCTCATGATCTTCGTTGCGTAATAAGTTGTAATCGATTTTTGCCTTTGTCTTGCCGTAGCATTCAACATACTCAGGAGCAATACCCGCCGCATCCGCGATTACCGTAATGTCTTCAGGGGTTGCTGCTTGAGCAATTTCAATATCGGTCAACACGATAAGCCCTCACTTTCTATCGATATGAGGGCTATTATACTGAAGTCCGCTCCGCTCGGACAGCCAAGCTAGACAGTTAACTGGCGATAGATTCGAAGTAATCCCTGCAAGGTAAGTTCCAGATTGATTTCCTTGATCACCGATGACATAGGAGCTATGCGATGAGCCAACCCACCCGTCGCAACAACCGTAGCGTCATAACCTAATTGCTCCTGAATACGACTAACCAATCCATCAATACGCGCCGCTTCTCCCACCACGATACCGACCTGCACTGCTTCAGTCGTATTGCGACCAATAGCCACACCAGGATCTTCCAATTCAACAGCAGGAATAAGAGAGGCTCGACTAAACAAAGCACGCATTGATGACTCAACGCCAGGCGCAATAATACCACCCTTAAAGTGGCCTTGCGCATCAATAACCTCAATATTGGTCGCGGTGCCAAAATCCACCACAATCACGGGTGCTTGATAAAGCGATATAGCAGCAACCGCATCAGCTACTCTGTCAGCACCAAGCTCAGTAAACGTTCCAGGCGCAATACCCAACATATCAGCGCATGATTGAGAAGAAACCACCACAGGATCAATGCCAAAATGCCGCTGACACACCTTTTCCCATGTATGAGTAAGAGCGGGTACAACAGAAGCAAGCACCGCCCCATCAATCAAGTGACGATCAAGGTTTTCCGCCTCGAGAAGCGCGTGCAATTTGATGCGCGTTTCATCAGAGGTAGAATCAACAGAAGTGGCCAAACGCCACATATGGACGAGCTCATCGCCATTATAAATACCTAAAACAGTCTGAGTGTTTCCGACATCAACAGCCAAAAGCATTGATCTAAACAACCTCTCTCCCCTGGTTTGCGCGCAATCTTTTGCTATAGTAATACCAGATAATAAAAAGCCCGCAATCAACTTATATTTTCATATAAGCCTGCAATTACATTGTCATCAATTGTCAGGTATTACGCTAAACTAGTAACTGACGTATCCGACATAGTAATGCTGGTACTGCTGGTAATGCTTAACGCGCTTAATTATCGCTAACAAGATAATCAGTAATGAAACGATATTTGATGTACGGATGGTAAAGGGGACACAATGGTACACACTCCGGCAAGAATATTAATTGTTGACGATGAGCCTTCCATCACCGAGTTCGTAAGTTATGCGCTCCAGAAGGAAGGTTATACGGCAGATATCGCTGCTGATGGTGAAGAGGCTCTACAGAAAATTGAACAGAACCACTATGATTTGTTCATTTTAGATATTGTTTTGCCTGGTATGGACGGCTACGATCTTTGTCGTCGTATTCGCACAAAACACGACACACCTATCCTGTTCCTTTCTGCTAAAGACTCTGAAATCAACAAAGTTGTTGGACTGGAACTCGGCGCTGATGACTATCTTGCAAAACCCTTTGGTATTCGTGAACTCTTAGCTCGCGCCCGTGCACTACTCCGTCGTTCTCAAGGTGGAGACACCCCTTCAACCTCACGCATTTCAGCAGGCGGCATCACATTGGATGAGGATGCCCATGTCGCAACCGGCGAGAATGGCAATATTGACCTTACTCCCCGTGAATTTGAACTTCTTTGCTGTCTAATGCGCAATGCAGGTAAAGTTGTTTCGCGTCAGGATCTTTTGCGCGAAGCCTGGGGCTGGGATTACATCACTGAGACCAAAACGGTTGACACCCACATCAAACGCCTGCGCGATAAAGTTGAGGCTGCTGGTTATGATCCTATGCTTGTCGAAACCGTTCGTGGATATGGCTATCGCTTCAAGAAATAAAGGAATAACGAAACTTGCCAATGAAACTTTTATTAAAGTTTGTTTTTTGACTTTAGACTTTAAAACGACCTCGGGCAAAAGTGGCTCGAGGTCGTTTTTTTGTTTTTCAACAAGCCTCTGTTGTTCTAAAGCAAAAACCCGTCCCTTTTTGCGTTTTCGCGCGCCAGCTCAATAATGTTTTCAACCGCACGCGTTTTGTGCCCTGCCCGACGATATGCCATATATACAAGATGAAAACCACGCTCAAGTCCCTCAATCTGAATCTTTTTAATCTGCGGAAAAGGAGCTAAACCAAGGGTATCAAGCGACAGACCCACACAATCATCGCGGCTCGCCATGGTAGAACCGAGTGAGATTTCATCATCGCACGACTGAACGATGTCAATATCGTAGTTCTTAATGAGCGCACGCACCTCTCGGCCAATTGTGTTGTCATCGCGATATGTCACGATGTCGAACTCTGACAATTCTTCAAGCGCGATTTTATCCCGCGCGGCAAGAGGGTGCGCCTCATTAACAATTACCACAAGTGACTGCATGACAACAGGCACATATGCTAGAGTAGGACGGCCCTCCATACGTGCTGCAAAGCATACATCATAAGCGCCATCTTCAAGACGATCAAGTAAATCACGCGTAAGACCATGATAGAGCTTAATATCAACTAACCGGCCATATCGCTCGCGATATTCATGCAGTAGTTCTGGCAAGTAATCAGACTGCACGGTATAAATAGTGCCAATATCAATAGTGCCCGAAAGGTGGTCGGCATGTTCTTGGGCAATAGCGATACCTTTATCAATAATGTCGAGCCCCTGGCCAATAAAGCCATTAAACTCTGCGCCCCACTTGGTAAGACGCACAGTACGCCCTTGATGCTCAAACAAAGATATGCCCAGTTCTTCTTCGAGCTGTTTAATAGAGTTAGACAAAGCTGGTTGCGTAATAGAAAGCGCTTCAGCAGCTTTGGTGAAATGTTGGATGGAAGCTAGTTTCCTAAAGTAGCGTAACTGCGATAGATTCATGGCTCCCCTCTTTCTTTATGCCCGATTTGCCACCGCACTTACCGCCTGAGCCAAAAGTATTGCAAGAATCATTTTGATCAGATCAACGACAATAAAAGGTGCAATGGCTGTTGCAAACGCAATTTCTGCGCTTACGTGCCCAACAACAATAAACCACGCCCAGCCAAAAGCATAGTTAAGTGCTATGAATACTAATCCTACAATAAGATTGCGCAAAAGTTGTCCGCGCGCAATGCGAGTGCCAAAAAATGAAACGTCTTTTGTATCAGAAAACACCGGAAGCGACTTAAGTGCCATGGCAAGTGCAATACAAAGTCCGCCACCAATAACATAGCTCATGATAAAGCCACCTGTTGGTCCTAAAAGAGCAGCTAAACCGCCTCTAAAAGAAGAAAAAAGAGGCAACCCCATAGCTCCCAGCGCCACGTAGCCACATAGCGCAATCATGGCTTGCTTTGGCTTCAAAGCAAAAATCACAAAACATACCGTAAGAGTCTGGAGAGTGAAAGGAATCGGTCCTAAGGGTACGGTAATCCATGCCGATACCGCAATAAGAGCAATGGCTAACCCACTATAAACTATTGTTTTAATACGCGACTGTTGCGCTGATACGGCGCGTTCCATGAAACACTTCTCCTTTACTTTGCATGCATTTACCTATGCTTAATAACAAAAAACAACTAGTCGATATTGATGATCCATTTAGGAACTCATCACTTGCCTACCTAGTCCTTGCGCTAGTATTACACATTGATAAAGGAGAAACGTGGATATATTCGAAATCATACTAATCGGCGCAGGATTGTCGATGAACGCATTCGCGGTGACAATCTCTAACATGTTCGCCTATCGCAATCTCTCCCGCACACGTATGATGCTTATGCCCATTACCTTTGGATTCTTTCAAGGAATCATGCCTTTGATTGGCTACTTCGCAGGCACCTTCTTTGCTGACATGATGTCGCGCTACGCCGGGATTATATCCTTTCTCATTTTGGGTTTTATTGGCGGAAAAATGATCTGGGACGCACTACACGAAGAACCCGAAACAAACGCGCTTGAAAAAACCAAACGCACTAAAACGCTTACCCTTTCCACCCTTCTTTTACAAGGTATTGCTACTGCTATTGATGCCCTTTTTGTCGGGGTATCGTTTGCTGCACTTGCAGTTGAACCTATCAGCAGCTGCTCGATTATCGCTCTCACTACATTTTTGTGCATTTGCGTTGCCCTCTTGCTAGGCAAACGTTTTGGCATATTACTAGGCGAGCGGGCTGCTCTTGTTGGTGGCATTGTACTTATTTTAATTGGACTTAAAGCGCTCTTGAGTTAAGCTGTCTTAGTTACCGAGCGGCAAAAAGTGAACCTCACCCGATGCTACTTCTTGAAAGTTTGCCCGATAAAGACAAGCATTGTTTTGGCTAAGATTCTGACCGGAATCCTTTTCGTCTGGGTTTTTGTCTGAGTTTTCGTCTGGACTTTCGTCTGGATTTGTCAGAAGAAGCGTTCCTCGCTCAGTAACAGCCGTAATAACGCCTGAATCAAGACGCATGCCATCTATGCGTTCAATTCCAACGTACTTCCCCTTCCAAGCAAGACAGTCATTGAACTGTTTTACAAAAGGAGTGAAGCCCTGCTCAATCCAGAGCGCCAAACGCACTCCGAACTGAGCCAAAAAACATCCCAACAATGCCTCCATGCGCGCCCGATACTCAACTTTCAGTTCTAACCCTGTCGTTTGTACCCCATCGCACGCATATGCATACTGATATTTTGTCTCTGAGGGGGTATTTTCATAAGCACGCTCATCGCGCACAACATTAATACCCACCCCCATACAAAGCATCGTGGAATTAAAGAGCTCTAAGGAAATGCCGCAAATTTTTGCATCATTAACGAGCACATCATTGGGCCACTTAATCTGAATATCTTGAGCAGCGCAATCGCTTTCCTGCTCAAGCGCCGCTTTAACACTAAGTCCGGCTACCAACGACAATGTTGAAACATCAGTTCGAAGCGGCGAGGGAATAAACTGCGCTAAATCAATCCCCAGCGATGCATACAATCCCCCGAGCGGACTTGCCCAAGAACGTCCTTGACGTCCGTAACCATGCGTTTGAACAAGCGCCGTATGAACGCATGGCCAACCATCATAATCTGGTCTATTCAGAGCGTCCTTAACACGTAAGTTGGTAGAATCCACCTCATCATAGGTGACGATGTGGTCAAATGGCACACAAGTTGCCGCCAATGAGGAAGAGACGAGAGACGCATCAGAATCAATCAGCGCGTTTCTGCAAACTGTTTGGTACTCCTGTATATGACGCGCGTTTAACAACGCCACGCCTTGCCAAGAGTTGCTTTTGTGGGATCAATATGGGTGCCATCTGCAAGAATGTGTCCTGGCACAAGATCAAACAAGGGCTTTACCACAAAATCGCGCTCAACCAACAAAGGGTGAGGTAAGGTAAGCACTTCAAGATCTGATACATAACCTTGATAATCAAGAATATCTAAGTCGCATGTACGAGGTCCATTTTTCTCAGCACGTACGCGACCTAGGCTATTCTCAATTGCTTGCAAATACTTCAAGAGTTGTTGCGGAGGCAGACCCGTGCGAAGCAGCACGACCGTATTAACAAACGTATCCTGATCGGTTTTATACGCTGGCTCGCTTTCATAAAACGGTGCTACATCGATGACTTCCGTATCGGGCATCATACACATATCACCAATCGCTTTGTTAAGCATAGCTTTTTTACCTTCAAGTTCCTCCCCTTCTTCAGCGACAAGAGGAACGTTGCAACCAGCACCAATCAAGGCATACGGGCGCAAGTTATCTTTGATCGTTTGCGCCATCATTGCGACATTATGCACCCGAATAACCGATGCACCCAACTCGCAAGCCATAAGCGCTTCTGCACATGATGCCTCATCGCGCTTTTGCTCATCATCCACTTGATAGACACTCCGCAAAAAGCTTTTACGAGACGCAGCCACCATAACGGGATATCCCAGATGGACAAACTCATGCATGTTGCGCAGCAGCTGAATTGTTTGGCGAGCATCTTTCCCAAACCCAGGTCCTGGATCTAGGCAGATACGATCATGTGCAATGCCAGCAATTTCAAGTTCGGAAGCGCGGTCTGATAAGTAGTCACGCACCTCAGCAACAACGTCGATATACGTTGTATCATCTTGCATGGTGCGTGGATCATCGCCACCCATATGCATAACGACAAGACCCGCATTACACGACTGTGCTACCTCGACCATAGCGGGGTCTCTAAAACCGCTTACATCATTGATGATAGAAGCACCCGCTTCTACACAAGCACGAGCCACTGAAGCGTGACGTGTGTCAATAGATACACAAACACCCTCAGAGGCTAACATACGTACAATATCAAGCACCCGTGCAAGTTCCGCTTCTTCAGTCACCGGCTCAGCACCAGGACGGGTCGACTCGCCTCCCACATCAATAATCAACGCCCCTTGCTCAATCATTTCATGAGCATGAGCAAGCGCTTTCTCGGGATCATCATAGCGTCCCCCATCAGAAAACGAATCAGGAGTAACGTTCAAGATGCCCATAAGAATGGGCATCTGAGAATCAAAGCGATATGTTGAGCAATTCCAGATCATAATACAAGCATCCTTTTGTAATACTGCTTATTGCTGGGGTGTCGAATTATTATTTTCATCCACTCCGCTCGAAGCTGGAGGCTCAGGAGCAGGAGGAACAGGTACCGTAGGAGCGGAGCCATAGTGCTTTACGCCAGGAGCAACTTCTTGACTTACTGAATCGACCGAAGGAGGTGGCGCAAGAGGTGTTTCTGCCTGTCCAAAGCCGTTTTCTTCTTCTTGCTTAAGATATTCTGGCCACTTATTATCAAGCAATGCTTGGCAAGCAGCACCGTCAACGGTTTCGCGTTCAAGAAGGACTGATGCCATCAAATCCATCTGAGCTTTATGCTCACTTAGAATCTCGTAAGCGCGATCATGCGCCTCTTTCATGATCTTAGCAACTTCTTCATCAATACGGCGTGCTGTCTCTTCTGAATAGTCTTGTGTATTGCCATAATCACGACCCAAGAATACTTCATGGTTGGGCTGACCAAAGACTTGGACGCCCAAGTCTGAAGACATACCGTAATTGGTAACCATAGAACGCGCCATCTTTGTTGCACGCTCCAAGTCATTAGAGGCGCCGGTCGTGATGTCTTCACAGAAGATTTCTTCAGCAACACGACCGCCTAAGAATACCGCCAACTGATCACGAATCTCGTTGCGAGAATTTAAGACCTTATCCTCATCAGGAATTGACAAGGTATAACCCAGAGCGCGACCACGAGAAATAATCGAGATCTTATGAACCGGATCAGCTTGAGGAAGCAGGTGTCCCACAAGTGCATGACCTGATTCATGATAAGCAATAGTTTTCTTAGTGAGCGGATCAAGAACACGACCCTTACGTTCAGGTCCTGCAATAACGCGCTCCATTGAGTCTTGCACTTCTCTATCAGTAATAATGGTCTGATTGCGACGGGCAGACAAAATAGCTGATTCATTGAGTAAGTTAGCCAAATCAGCGCCGGTAAAGCCTGGCGTAAGCTTAGCAAGCTTAGCTAAATCAACATCATCAGCAAGAGGCTTGTTTTCAGCGTGAACTTTCAAAATCTTCTCACGCCCGCGAACATCTGGCACATCAACCACGATCTGACGGTCAAAACGACCAGGGCGTAGCAATGCTGGATCCAAAACATCTGAACGGTTTGTTGCCGCAATCAAGACAACGGAATCATTGGAGTCAAAACCATCCATCTCAACCAAAAGCTGATTTAAGGTCTGTTCGCGTTCATCATGTCCACCGCCGAGACCGGCACCACGCTGGCGACCAACCGCGTCAATCTCGTCAATAAAGATAATGGCAGGCGCTGCTTCTTTTGCATCCTTAAACAAATCTCGAACGCGCGATGCGCCAACACCGACAAACATCTCAACAAAGTCAGAACCTGAAATAGAGAAGAAAGGAACGCCTGCTTCACCAGCGACCGCTTTTGCGAGAAGCGTTTTGCCTGTGCCAGGAGGTCCTACTAACAAACAACCACGCGGGATCTTTGCACCCATCGCCTGATACTTAGCAGGGTTAGTCAAGAAGTCCTTGACCTCTTGCATCTCCTCAACAGCCTCATCGACACCAGCAACATCAGAGAATTTAACGTCAGGACGATCCTCAATAAATTTCTTAGCTTTAGCTTTTCCAAACGACATCTGCGAATTGTTTGCCTTGCTCATCTGAACAAAGAAGAAAATAAGAACACCGGTGATCAAAAGAATAGGCAAAAGCGACATAAGGATTGATCCCCAAGGGCTTGCCAATTTCAAGGAATATTGAATGGAAGGATGAGCAGCCATAAGCTGGTCGAGCGAGTTTTGACCAACCCAAATACAGGTGTAATTATGCTCAGCACCCAAATTGCTTGCCGCAATGCTTCCCACTTCAACAGTCCCTAAACGTCCTCCAGCATTGCTCATAGCGCCGAGTTGAGCGTTTAAAGCATTAAAGCCTTCATTGAAACCAGAAAGCGCAGACTCACCTGCTGTCAGTGCAGGATAATACGTACCGGTAATAGTCTCTGATCCCGTATCATAGACAGCTGTTTTAATGCGACCTTGGTCAACTGCTTGCATAAACTCAGAAGCAACCAAATCATCAGTCTGCTGCCCGTTAGAATCACCAAGCCTCATCATCATTGAGATAAACATAAAAGCGATAATCGCAAAAATAAGGACGGTAATCCAATTGGTTTTTTGAGGCCCTTTAATATTGGGGCCTTTTTGATTGTTCTTATTAGAATTATTTGGTTTAGGGGTGTTAGCCATAACGTGCTGTTTTTCCTTAAGTCAAAGCCAAAATCTCTTGATGCACTTATTCTTAATGCATTTATTTCATATCCAGTACTGCAATATAGGGAAGATTGCGATAGCGTTCTGCATAATCAAGGCCATATCCAACAATAAAATCATCAGGACTCTCAAAGCCAACGTATTTGCAATTGATGTCTGCTTGATTAGGCGTATTTTTGCGCAATAATGTCGCAACCTCTAAGGATGCAGGATGACGAACTTCCAAGTTCTTTAAAAGGTATCGCAGCGTTAATCCAGAATCCAAAATATCTTCTGCAATAATGACATGACGTCCTTCAATATCAGACGATAAGTCTTTCAAAATACGCACCACACCAGAACTTTTGGCCCCATTACCATATGACGACACGGCCATATAATCCATCTCAAGCGGAAGATCAATTTCTCGCACTAAATCCGCCATAAAGATAGCAGCTCCACGCAACACAGAAATCACTACCAATGATTTCCCTTGGTAGTCCTGTGTAATTTGTTTACCCATACGTTTAACCGCAGCTTTAATCTCTTCTTCTGAAAAAAGCATCCGACCCAGGGTAGGTTCTGGAGTCTGAGGGTCTAAGTCCACTACGTCCTTCTTCCTTTACCTTATCTGCTACTTAGCATGATACAAATGACTAGTTTAGCAGAATAGACCTCATCGCTTACAACTTTGCTCGCCTAGAGGCTCAACTACAACCAATCTCCACCACTTTGTCTTTATTGCTGCATTTATGCGCCACCGTTTGCCCTATTGGTTGGTAGTTTCTACTATTTTGCGGACAATGACTTCTGTTTCAGTTTTGAGTAAATCAGGGAAATCCTCAATAAGACGAGTTACCGGCAAACCAACAATGTTGTCGTAGTCACCCTCATAATGATCTACCAAAGCAGCACCCTTACCTTGAATGCCGTAAGCACCCGCTTTGTCGATGGTTTCACCGGTCGCAACGTAGGCATTGATATCCTCATCGCTCAATTCTTTAAACGTTACTTCACTGGTCTCAACAAATGAGCGAAATGCCATTGAAACGTTGCCTTCTTGACCATCAATACCTTCGGTCAACATAAGCAACCACACCGACACACCTGTCATCACCTCATGTGTCTTGCCTGAGAGTTCGCGCAGCATCCGACGCGCATCATCAGCACTATAGGGTTTTCCATAGATAGTGCCATCAAGCACCACCATAGTATCGGCTCCAATTACAATTCCCATGCCGATAGGATTAAGCGCCAATATATCTTGCACAACTGCACCCGCTTTACGTTCCGCGAGCTTTTTTACCGCCTCTGCGGGATCACGCAAATCATCAGGCTCGAGGCTCTCATCAACTTCCGTACTTGGCAGTTGAACGTGGAACTTCACCCCTGCCTTCTCTAGTAATTCGCGACGGCGCGGTGATTGCGACGCCAAGATGATATTGAGCGGAATGGTTACTGCCTCTTCAATAATTGTCTGCGTCGTATCAGTTGCTCCGTTGTCATCTGTTGGTGTTTGCTCAACCGTTTGTTCACGTGTTTCACTATGCGATGGGGACGATTGACTCATCTCTGCCTCCTGGGCTCCTAGTCACGAATGTGTTGGTGTTCCTGTTATTGTTCTTCATGCCTCTGCTTATCAGGTTTTCTCCGCGCACGAAACCGAGCCATTGGCTCAATACGGACTCCGCGTTTATTTGCGCTCACTGCTAAGTCTCCTGCAATATTAGCAACATAGCCCGACTTAACAGCACCCGCAGCATCAAACGCGTCAAGTACCGCGGTTACCGACGATGCCTCAATACGCGCATCTGAACCTAAAAGTTCAACGAGAATAGCATGCACACAGCGACGCTGCACCGCACGATTCACCGCTCCGAACACAGGAAGAAGCTGGAGCGCCACTATTTCTCCCGGATCTTCTTGGTAAGGATACGCTGATTCTTTTACCCCATCGTCTGTATTCTCTTCAATAATCCATTGCAATGTTTCTGACAAGGCATCTTGTGCAACTTGCTCAAGATAATCATCTTCATCTGCAATCTGGTTCATGGTACGACAAAGCGTATCGAGAAGATGAGGGTTGCGCGCCTGAGCAAGCGGGACAATTTCATGACGTACATACGCACGCAATCGATCCGTGTGAGCATTGGTCGCATCTTCTTGCCAAAGCGTTTCTGCATCACTTCGGATTGCCACGCCCGCATCATCAAGTTCCTCAAGTAAGGTACGCAATTCTTGACGCGAGCAATCGAGAAGAGGCCGTACAACAGCATTGTTCTTATACCGCATTGACCTAAATCCGCCTGGCCCGGTACCAACAATAGAGCGCATATAGAAATTTTCGACCCTATCGTCTTGGGTATGTGCTGTTACGATAACTCCTTCAGAAATGGGCTTACCCACATGCAGGCATACGCTCGAAAGTGCTTCTTGTGCTGCAAGATAGCGTTCCTCGCGCCCAATAGCTTCAATATTGCCCCCTTCTTTAGCTAAAAGCGCCACATCGATCTCGCAGCAGAAAAAAGGGAATTTAAGCGATTGGGCAAGCTTTGCAACAAACGCTTGGTCTGCATACGCATCTTCTCCGCGAAGCATATGATTAACATGTAGTATTGCTGTCTCACCACTACGCCCAAGACGAGCAAGCTCAGCAAACAGATATGCTAATGCCGTAGAATCCGAACCTCCCGACACCATTAAAACTGCGGGTGTATCAGACGCCAAAAGCGCATGATCTGTTATTGTTTTTGAAACTTTATGTATCAGCTCTTGCATGAATTCTTGCATGAATTCCTCTCTCAAACCTCACGCGAACCTCACGCCCTGTTTACAGCTCATCGTTATACATAAATGCAATTCCTGCAATCTGTTAGCCTACAGACAAACAAAGGTAATCGCAACTCGCCTGAAAGAGGTGAACTCATGAATTTCTTTTTACGCACCTTAGGTATTTTTATCGCAGTCGGCGTAGCTGTTTGGCTTGTTCCTGGAATCGACATCTATAATGACGGGACTGCTGCCTGGGTCTCTATTGCCATTGTTGCGGTAATTATTGCGCTCTTAAACATGTCAATCAAGCCCATCATGCAGCTTCTTGGTTTACCCATCTCAATTTTAACGTTGGGACTTTTCTATCTTGTGATTAATACTGCTCTACTCTACATTGCTGCAGGCATTTCCAATACCATATTCAACGCAGGCTTTAACATTGAAACGTTTGGATCGGGGTTTGTTGCCTCTATTGTTATTTCAATTGTGTCTACACTCGTAAACTCAATCACGGGCGCAAATCGTACCCCTCCTTATTAGGTCTACGGATCTACCGATCTGCGGTTCTACAGATCTACATACTCTGGCCGCACCCATCCTTGCAATCTCTCCCTGCGCAAAATAACACGTCAAATACCAGGTTAGAGATTTCGGTTGATAACTTTAAATCGCTTTAAGATAGCGAAAGGGCACCATCACATTCTTTATCTAAGAACCTGATGGCGCCCTTTTCAACGGATGAGCCCGATAGAATACTTCGTATATGCTGCAGGTAGGTCAGACCTCCGTGTGTTTTTTGTATATTCTACTCTATACCCTAGTTTTTTAATGTGAAAACCAAAAGCACATCATACCGCTGAGTTGTTAAGCGGTCGCCAAGGGAGAAGGAGTGGTGTACACGCGCGCAGCATATTCGTTATTGAGGTCATACAAGGCTTTAGCGTCCGACCCAAATAACTTCATGCGTGTAATCATAGTTTCAGCGTTATCTTCTTCTTCCATTTGCTCTTCAATGAACCAATCTAAAAACTTCATGCAGCGATAGTCTTTGGCATCATGAGCAGCAGCATAAATGTCATTAATCAAGCTTGTGACATATTTCTCATGTTCAAGACCAGCCTCAAGCGGAGCCAAGAAATTATCAAAGGTTTTATCAGGCATAGCAATTGCTTCAAGCTTTACCTTTTCACCATTCTCATGGAGATAATTACGGAAAATCAAAGCATGATCGCGCTCTTCTTGTGCTTGAATTTCATACCAATTTGCATATCCATCAAGCCCTTCTTCTTCATAAAAATCCGCAAAAGAAAGATAAAGATACGCAGAATAAAGTTCTTTATTGATCTGATTGTTGATTAATTCATAGACTTTTGAATCCATGTATTTCATTCCCTTCCATCTTATTGCCGTCAACACAGCCAGGCATCAATGCCATACCCTTGTAGGCTCTTGTAGACACTAGCTTTGTGAGTATGTTCATCATAGCGCAACTAGCCATAAAAATAGGATTGCAAAATACGCTAACCTCAATGTTCAAGACTTATCTTTAAAAAAATTTCGTACTAACATATAAGTTTATGGGGACAAAAATGGCATCGTTAATTTGAGGGGTCTATATGCCAGTTGATCAGAGTAAATTACTTCCAATGAGTATTGCACAAACCAACAAACGAACCCGTAAAAAAACCTCTCCCAACAATCTTGATGAACGAAAACGAACCATTGTTGCAGCAGCTTTAAAGCTTTTTCGCGACCAGGGTTATGCAAAAACTACCATGACGCAAATTGCGCAAGCAGCTAACCTTGATCCGACCTCGCTCTACTATCATTTCTCAAGCAAAGAGAACATAGTTAGCTCCTTTTTTAAATTTGACTCAACCGCAAAAGCCGTCGAACTCATTGTTAATGGACAAGAAAGTCCTGTTGTAAAATTGTGTGCTCTTATAGTTCATGACGTGCGCACCAAATGTGCACTTCCTTTTGATTTTATGGAATTCGAAACCGTCGCATCGCAGGACTCGAGAGGATTTAGCGCACTCTTGAGCCTTTATAGCAAACTCTACACAGGGCTCGTATGCATTATAGAAGAAGGTCAGGCAACGGGAGATTTTATCGCATGCGATGCAGACATGCGCGCCATCACTATCCTCTCTATTAATGATGGCCTCCAACACCACTTTCATGCAAAAGAGCGCAATCAACTCATTCTTGAGGCCGCCGGATACCAAGTGCAAAATCTCACTCCAAGCCAAATTGGCAGCATGAGTGCGCAAGCGGCAATTCCTGGTCTTGTCACCAAGCCCCAAGATTCCCTGCTCCTCTCGCGTAAAGCCAAAGAATATTACGATCACGTGATGGCAAATGAACAAACTAATGATCTTGAAGTCTTCTTCCAACTGCGTGATGCAGGAGATTTATTAAGCGATGAGTTGCTTGCAACCTATAGCTCATAATCACTCGAACTATGAGCTGAATTATGAGCAAGAATATAATGCAGTGACATAATGCAGAGACATAATTTTTCTAGTTGCTAAATCCTTGGATCAAAAGAGTGCCAACTGTCTCATCGGGTCTACTGATCAAAGAAGACTCTTGTTCTCCACCCAATACTGCGACCGTAGGGAATCCAGCACAATGCGCTGCCTTTAGTGCATAAACCGCATCGTCAAAAACCCATGTCTCAGAATGCGAAGTACCCAACATGTGAGCAACTGTTTCAAAAAAGCGAGGATCACGCTTAGAGAGACCTACATCGTCAACAGAAACTATGTGCTCAAAAAAATCAGCAATTCCCGCTCCTTTTAAACCAGCATCAAGATAAGCACGACGTGATGAAGAAGCAACAGCCATATGAACCCCATGAGCTTTGCAGACATTCAAAAAAGAGCACACCCCAGCAAATAGCTTTGCTTGCTCAGCATAATAGCGAATAAGAAAATCATCCATAAACGCTTCAACTTCTGCCGACGAATCCAAAAACCCAAGTGTATGGTGAAGATAGGCTGCCGTTTCCGGGACGGTACGCGCCACCAACTGAGCACGATCTGCAGCAGTCACCACTGACGTCCCTTTAGAAGCATCTGCGACGGCGTGCTCTAAATCATGCCATGCATGCAGCGAATCAAGCAAGGTACCATCACAATCAAAAATGGCACCCGTAAAATGATGATCACGATCGAACAAACAAGAAAGCTTGTGATTATAAGCAGTACTGCACATCATAGGGTTTACGCATTATAGGACGCTTTAAGTGCGGCAAAAGCATCGTGTGAATTAACGATAGTCTCATAAGGGATACAGTACCCTGCACGAACCCAGCCAGGAACACCGAAAGAATCAGAAGGTACCAGCAATAGTTCGTGTGATTTTGCGCGATCAGAGAACGCTTGAGCATCAGGCTCGAGCGCTTGGATCCAAAGATAGAAAGCACCATCTGGAGCGATGTAAGTGTACCCCAGTTCATCCAAGATGCTTGTAAAGGCCTCACGATTCTTAGCATAAGCAGCTACATCAGTAGGCTCGTCGACACATGCTTCAATAACACGCTGAAAGAACACGGGAGCGCAAATGTAGCCTAAAGAACGTGCTGCACCTGCAATAGCAAACCACATGTTTTTCCAATCAGGCATAGTGTCAGGCACAAGCACATACCCAATGCGATCACCTGGTAACGAAAGTGACTTCGACCAGGAATAGCACACAAGCGTATTAGCATAGAGCGAAGGAACCCAAGACACTTCAGCTCCATACACTACTTCACGATAAGGCTCGTCAGAAATCAGATAGATAGGAGCCCCGTATTCCGCACTCTTTTTTTCAAGAAGTTCTGCTAATCCTTGTAAAGTTTCAAGCGTATACACTGTTCCAACAGGATTATTAGGAGAGTTAATAACAACAGCTTTCGTGTGCTCATTGATAGCTTTTGCAAGAGCCGGAAGATCAATCTGGAAATTGTCCTCGCGCGCCATTACCTCAACACATGTTCCACCCGCATTCTCAATAAATACTTTGTACTCAGGGAAATAAGGTGCAATCACAATAAACTCATCGCCCGGCATAGCAAGAGCCTTAAAACAACAAGACAAGCACGATGCTGCACCCGTAGTGAGGAAAAAGTTATCTGCAGTGTAGTCGGTGCCAAAGCGCTTATTGAGATTTTTTGCAATTGCTGCGCGTGTTGAATCAAGCCCTTGCGCTGACGAGTAAGCGTGCAGTGCCGCTGGCTCCATGTCAGCTAACGCACGAATAGTTTCTGCAACTTTAGCGGGAGCAGGAACGGAGGGGTTGCCAATAGAGAAATCATAGACATGATCATCGCCGATCTCTTTTTTACGCTCTTGTCCGTAAGCGAATAATTGACGGATTGCCGATGGGGCACTCCCTAACTGATGCATTGCCTGATTGTACATATTGATGACCCTCCTCAAACAAAACAAGCTAGTCACATGACTAGCTTGGTGCATTCAACTGGTGCCCGGGGCGGGATTTGAACCCGCACGTCTTTCGACAATGGTTTTTGAGACCACCGCGTCTGCCGTTCCGCCACCCGGGCGCAGACATTGAGTATAGAGGTTTTTACTCATTTAGCCAAGCATCCTTTTGCAGATTTGGGCATAAATTGTGTTCAATGGTTAGCACGAAGACTACAAGAAGACACATCCGCAAAATCCAAGAATGAGACTTGGACCGAATGGAAACGTTCCATCCCGTGTAACAATAAGGCTGATTAGCGCATGTGCTACCCCGCAAAGCGAACTCAATAGCAAAAACCAGCAGATATACTCGAGATGTATGAACATCCCGAGTACAAAAATAAGTTTAATATCTCCCAACCCTATACCACACGTAGACGTAAAGCGCGCGAGCGCCTCATTGAGCAGCAGAAGAGCTGTACACACGCACACGCATGCTAGCGCTTGCAGCCCCAATTCAGAAAACGCAAGCGCGTCAAACCAAGCAGAATCAAGCAGGCCTCCCATAACCGCACAACCACCCACGAGACGCAAAATCAGCAACACTACAATCAACTTATTAGGAATAATGCGACGATGCCAATCGGTGATGCCAACCATAAGAAGTACACCCACTATAAGACCCACAAAGCAAACAGTAAAACACCCCAACAATCCTTCGGCCATAGCTCCAGTCACAGCCCCAGTCGCAACTTCAGCCATACATCCCTCCTTTTCGCGCCTCTTGCATACCATGACCCACACTGTCATGACTTATACTGCCATGGCGCCAAGGCTTCTAGGAGGTGGTTTTTCAAGTCGTCAACCTGGGCTTATATTTATATCACGCTGAAATGAGTCCTTTATCAGCTTTGTTTAAGTTCCGTATGCATCATGTCATCCCGCTTTTGGACAGATGCATCTATAATGCTTAGATATCACACAATAAACAAGGAGTGTCACTATGGCTGAAATCCCTGCAGGTTGGTATCCTGATCCATCAGGAAATACCACCCAGCTACGTTATTGGAATGGTTCGCAATGGACTGATAACTACGCGCCCGCAAGTTATGGAACTGCTCAATCAGAACCACCGACACCTGAAACCCAAGCTGAATTTGTTGATGCGCAAACCATCCCCAATCCACCCGAGCAACCTTATACACCTCCACAATACAACCAGCCATCTTATCAGCAGCCCTATCAACAATCCTACGTTGCGCCCTCTTATGCAAACGACACGGACCGAACCTTGCGTTTAATTGCGTTTATTTTGAACGTTGTCACTTGTATTGGCTGGGCGTTTACCATAATCCCTCTTGCTTGGATGATCCCCATGACTGTTCATTCTTGGGGTATCTACAAAGGAACAAAACCTAACACTGTTGCCTTTGGTGTATGCACTTTAATCTTTTTGAATCTCATCTCAGGAATTCTGTATCTGGTATCCACTAAGGATCAATAAGTTTGTCCAGAAAACAGAGCTAAAAGAAAAAGCCTTGGAGTCCCAAAAATTCGTACTGTGTTTCACACAAAAGACCCCAATTAAAAAATGCTTCCTCTCAAAACCTAGCGAGGAAGCATTTTTTAGATTGTATAAACTAACCAGAATAAACTAGTCAGAATAAACTACACGTTCACGACTGTTGGTATCATGCATGCTGCATAGGAGACTAAAGCTTAAATTCTTTTTCACCCTTGAATACTGCTTCAGCGTCTTCAACACTCCAGTCACCAAGCGTGATAGCTGAAATTGCATCACACAAACGAATTGCTTCTTCAGTAGAACGCATGTGGATATTGCGGCCAGTAGCGTTGCCGCAAGCACCACCAACATGAATCTGATCGTAGAGATCGGTCAGGAATACGTTAGCATCCGCCTTAGAGCCACCAGCGCAAACTAGACCGGTGCGCCCTGCTGCCATAGAAGCAATCTTCAAGCCCTCAGCAGAAGTCTTGTCGTCCGTTGCATGAGGTGGATTGACTTTAACAAAGTCAGAACCTAAACAAAGCGCAACACCTGCTGCACCTGCAATCAGATCAGGATCTTTCTCGTCAGGGACTGCTTTACCGCGAGGATAAATCCAAAGAACAACAATCAAACCTGCTGCATGAGCCTCAGCAATAAGCTCACCTGCTTCAGCCATCATAGTTGATTCATACTCAGAGCCAAGATAGATGGTGTAACCAATGCCAACAACATTAACACCCGCATCACGCATAGCCAAAACAGCCTGCAAATCATAAAGCTGGGGGCTATAGGGATCATCTTGAGAACCCTTTACCAAGTTGGTTTTTGAGTTCATCTTAACGAGATAGTTGATCTCAGGATAATCATTTGCATATTGAGCGATAAGACCACGCTGACCAGCTAAAACGCCAATGGTTCCTTGAGAGCCAATCTCGAAAAGATGCTCTGGCTCAGCATCAGAGATGTCAATTCCCTCACCATAAAAGTCCTTGTTGAGGTGCTCGACTTTTTGGTCGCAGGCAAAAAGCATCAAACGACCGGTGCCACGAGTGGCCTTTAAGTAGTTTTCAATGTAGGTGTCACGTGCCTCAGGCATTACATCTGCGGGGACGCGTACCTGATCGCGAGTGATGGTAGGCATAATTTCCTCCTTTTTGCATTACTGCTTCAAATTGTATCCTATTTTTGGGATTACCTTTTAACCTTTATGAAACAATCATTTCTTTTCGGAATACGTATTCATTTTGTCGGTTGTGTCAGCTCTTGAGGACTGATCAGCGTTTTTCTCGGAATTTTTCTCGACGTCTTTCGCAGCGTCTTTCTCAAGATTTGCAAGATCTGCAAGCAAAACACTTCGATCCTTATGAGAATCTTGTCGATATTCTTTATTCACTTTTGCCCACGCTGTAAATTTATTGAAGAATAAAATAGCAACAAGTGCGATAGCTGCAGCAATCAAAAAGATAACGACCGACTGCATGATATCGCCACTCACCAGTCCTGATGCGGCATATGTAGACACAACAATGCCGGGAATACGCGCGCCATTTGAAATAATCAAAAACGTACGCATGCGCATATTAGTCAATGGTACTAAATACGTAAAAACATCTTTAGGAAGCCCAGGAATCAAGAAGAGAATAAATACAATCATGTTGAGTTTGCCTGATTTCTGAAAAGCTTCAAACTTAGCCATATTCTTTTCAGAAACCATATCTTGTACAAACGGTGCACCGAGCCAGTGCACAAGAGCAAACACAATTGCACTTGAAATCACACAGCCCAGCAAGATAACGAGAGCGCCAATCCACGGTCCATAAATAATACCTGCCGCTACCTGGACAACTTCCCCAGGAATAAACGCAATGATAATTTGTACGAGCTGCAGTCCAAGTAAGAAAAGCACACCCCAGGCACCCTTTTCTCGTACTGAGGCGATGAGGTTATCAACACCACCTGGTTGAAATATGCTCGAAAGCAGTGGCCACAAAAAACTTACGACTGCAACCATAATGCCAATAAAAACTACTAGACCAACAAATTTAAAAATGTCAGCCTTCTTAAAAGAGAACTTTCCTATTGCAACAACTTCTTGTCCTACCTGATGATTTGTATGTTCAGGCTTGTTATTTGTCATCCGATGATTCCTCTGTCGATCCTTCTTCAAGGGCGTCACGATACGCTTGCTTGAAATTAGAAAACATACCGCGCGTCTTGCCAAGCTGCTCTCCAATTTTGTAGGCACCCTTATTAACTGCGTCCTCTGTCTTTATCGCTGCATCCTTCACTTTTGGTCTTGCTCTATCAGCCGCTTCTTTAGCGCGCGTTGCACCTTCTTTAACCTTGTGGGCAACTTGAGCATACCCCGCCCCTGCTTTCTCAGCGACACCTCCTATTGCTTCTACTTCAAGTGCCTCAGATGACACAATGAGCGCACCACGCAAAGCCTCATCGTCATCTTGTTCTTCAACAGTAGCTAGCTTATCGCCTACACCAAGCTTAAATCCTTCTACAAGACTTGCGTCGAGCTCAATAACGCCAAGAAGTGCCTTGTTAGACGCACCTTTATCCACACGCAACGTTTGCACGGATCCGTCTTCAAGCGAAAACGTGACATCGCCTACATGACCGCACGAAGTACCATCTTCGGTAACCAACGAGAGCCCTTCCCACAAAATGCAATCATCCCAAACAATGCCACGCTTTTTGCAGGCACTTTTGCCTGATTCGAGGTGCGATGAATCAATATAAACCTCACCGTCTTTTATCTCAAACGCGTCAAACGGCACAAAAAGATCATTGCGATGGAACATCAGTGCCACATCGGGACGCTTAACAGTAAACCCAATAACCGCGCGTTTGTGAGGATGGAAGATAAAAGTATGAACTTTGCCAATATGCTTATTCTTCTTGCTAGTGTCGCACACTTTAACACCACGCAAAGTTGAAGTCGTAATTTGTCTTGCCACCCGTTTATCCTTTGGACTCAGTGTTGTTTATTACCTACTATGCTTGATCCTGTTATGCTTGATTATTCGTCGGGATTTTACCTTGAAGCAGTATAGTCAATGACAAGAGAAAAGGCACCGTCCCCGGTGCCTTTGTAAGCCAATATTTAGATTAAATCCAAACTTTTCTCCGGTTTTGCAACCTGAAGACTAAACCTACTCAGCTTTCGTCGTATCAGATTCCTCTTTGGCAGGAACATCTTCTGCAGAAGCTGCCTCTGCGGCAGGTGTGGCAGGTGCAGCAGATGCTTGCGTTGTGGTATCTACAGGGGTTGTAGCTTCAGACTTAGCAACACTATTTTTGACTGATTCAACAGCACCAGAAACAGCGGCTCCTACGCCAGCGGCGGCATCCACCACAGCGGGAATCTTATCGACAGCAGCATCTTGAAGTGCCTCAGCATTTTTAGCAACTTGCATTGCAATACGCTCGCGCGCTGCATCAATCTTGGCACGAAGCTCATCATTAGCATCAGCTACCTGTTCAGCTGCAGGAGCAACTTGTTGTGCGCGTGCAGTAACAGAGCGCTTTACCTCAGTACCCTTATCAATAGCAGTATTAATTACCGTTGTAGATGCTTTTGCCGCATTATCAATAATGCCGTCTAGTTGCATTTGCAACTGATTTGCTTGAGGAACATTATCCTGTACTGCCTCAACTACTTGCTTGCGCGTGTCGGAACCCTTGGCTGGCGCTAATAGCAACCCCGCAACTGCTCCTACTACACCACCAATAATAAATGTTGCGAATCTTCCCATATCAAACCCCCTTCATGTATGTTTGATCATATGCATACGTATGAGATTCTTATCAAAACGTTGCGATTGCACTCCATTATACGTCTCAATTGTAATCTTCCCAAAGCTAAGAAACGTCTTTCTTAGCTTTGTTAGAATTCTGACACCTTATTATCCATACATAACGCCTCCGCAAAGAATTTCCGCGAGAGTCTCTTCATGCACACTTATCTCTTTTCAGTCTCTATTTAATCTCTATTTAATCTCTATTCGGCTACCTGCACCAAACGGTCTAAAACGGCCTCTAATGACAACCCTGACGCCTCGCAAGCCATAGGGAATAAGGACGATGCGGTCAAATCCGGCGACACATCGACATCTAAAATACGTGCCGTTGCGCCATCCCAAATAAGATCAACGCGCCCCAAATCTTTACAGTCAAGAGCGTTATAAACCTGCAATGCTGCACGTTCAATTTCCGCTCTAATGGCTTGAGCATTTGCCTCATCCTTAGATAATGACTCTAAACGTACGGGTGCATAATACTCCACTCCCTCAGGAGCAAGACGATCAGCCTGAATAACGTAGCCCTCTTTTGTCACAATCTCAACAGGTGGTAGCGTATGAGCATTCCAACCGCCTCCCAAAATTGAGACAGACAATTCCACGCCTTCAACCCACTCTTCAATAATCACCTCATTATCAAAGGTAAGTGCATCAAAGATGGCCTGCTCAAGCTCTTCTTGTGAATCCACTTTGTGTACACCCATCGCCAAGCTACCACGTGCGGGCTTTACGCAAACCGGATACCCTGCAGGAATACGCTCAGCCACCATATCAAGCGCGGTAACTAGGCCCATTTCTTTAAACGCATCAGCCCCCAAACAGAAACCGGCCGGGGTAAAGGCAACACGTTCCTCGTCAACACGCTCACAATACTGATCAATCAAATAACCAATTTGAGCCTTATTGCATACATTGCGACACACCTGCGCCAAACTACCAACATACGGAATACCCAAAAAGTCTAAGAGCGATTGAATTGTCCCTTCTTCACCATACTTACCCTGAAGTGCTATATAGCACACATCAGGACGCTCTGAGCGTAACGCAGGAACAAGCTCTTTGGTGATATCAAGCGAGATTACGTTATATCCCTGTTTTTCGAGCGCTTCGCAAACGCGCTTACCACTAGCAAGCGACACCTCGCGTTCAAACGATGTTCCACCCATTAAAACTGCAACTTTACGTGTCATAATCTTTCACCCACATTTCTCCGTAAGGCTACGAGCCCCTTGAACTTAACCAGAGTTTTTATCTACTTTATCCGTTTTGTGAGCACTGCCACACATGATCAACAAGTGGTAACTAAAAGTTCATTGAGTTCTGCAAGCGCTGCATTGATTGCAGCGAATGCAG
The DNA here is from genome assembly GCA_900542265.1 of uncultured Eggerthella sp. Taxonomy (GTDB): domain Bacteria; phylum Actinomycetota; class Coriobacteriia; order Coriobacteriales; family Eggerthellaceae; genus Anaerotardibacter. Next base: position 31,365 of record UQML01000006.1, read on the forward strand.
CCACATCGTCAAAAAAAGACACACGCACAATAGCTTTCAGCGTCATTTGCTCTCCTTGCAAGGCGCCGGAGACATCGCTCTTATCCACATAGGAACCCGCAAAGGGATCAGATCCTTCATCCCATTGTGTTGTGCCTACCAAAATACCCTCATTATTTTGTGGCGATGGGACTTGTGCGCATGCTCGTATTTGATTGTCGATAATCAAATGTTCAAGCACGTGAGGAGTTGACGTAGTTTCAGCCACCGCCGCAAAGGTCTTTCCGCGCTCATTTTTGCAGGTGTGTTCAAGGAGGTAGGGATGCGTGTGAAGCAGCGCAGCAATGAGCGGCTTTGACGAAAACGCAAAACGAGAATGAGCTATATCTACAACAAGTTCGATCCGATCAGGATAGACCGTAGCTGAATCAAGCGTTAGGGGTGTTATTCGCATCATCTTGCGCAGCTCCTGGCTTGACAAGGGTCAGTGCGTTTTCAACCGTCTCACCATCATCGTTAACAAAACTCTCCGTAATAACGAGTTCGGTGCGATCAGGATTAAAGGCGTACTGCGCACTACCCGATGCCCCAAAAAAGCCAACATCCAGCGTGTGTGTCCAAGGATCCATGTGATAGTCGTACGCCACATCATCGGTAAGCACAATCTGCTTATCCGTAATAGTAATGATGGCTTCAGTTCCTTGGATCTGCCACTGACCTTGGATATCTTGCGCATCATCGTGAGCATTAAACACGACAATTACTACTGCTATTGCGATGGCAAGCACCGCAATACCAATACCCAGAAAGATCTTTTTGCCCCTTGAAAAACCCTTGCGAGGCATTTTTTTTGCCGCTGTGCTAGCTTCGTCTGCCGCACCTGCCTGACTCTTACCCACGAGAGGCTTTTTTGGTTGCGCACTTTCTACCCGCGCATGCTTGCCCCGTAGTGTTTGCGATGTCCGCGCTACCTTTGGCTTTGACGGCTGCTCTTCCCTTGATTTAGGCGCACGTATTTGAGCCTCAGATGCTTTTGCGTCTTTCAAAGGCTTGCGCTTAGTTGGTTTGTGGGGCGTTTGCGTCACCTTTATATCCGTATAATATTTCAGTCAAACGTTTAGAGTTCTTCAGGCTTAATAACTTCAATACCACCCATATAGGGAACTAAGACATCAGGCACTTTAATTGAACCGTCTGCTTGCTGGTAGTTTTCCATAACAGCAGCCATAGTACGTCCAACAGCCAATCCCGATCCGTTAAGAGTGTGCACATAACGTGAACCTTTGAAATTGTCAGGATCACGATATTTAATGTTAGCGCGACGGGCTTGGAAGTCCTCACAATTTGAGCAGGAAGAAATCTCTTTGTAAGCGCCGTAAGAAGGAAGCCATACTTCCAAGTCATAGGTCTTAGCAGCAGAAAAACCAATGTCTCCTGTACAAAGGCTAATAACACGATAGGGCAAACCGAGAAGTTGCAAAATATTTTCCGCATCCTCAACCATGGCCTCAAGATCATCATAAGACTCTTCAGGCTTGGCATATTTAACCATCTCAACCTTATCAAATTGATGCACGCGGATAAGACCACGTGTATCACGACCAGCTGAACCTGCTTCTTCTCTAAAGCAGGGAGTATAAGCACAGTACTTAAGCGGCAGATCCTTTGCCTCAAGAACTTCACCGGAATGAATGTTGGTAAGCTGTACTTCAGCGGTTGGAATCAAATAGAGACCTTCTGTAGTCTTGAAGAGATCCTCTTCAAACTTAGGCAATTGGCCGGTTCCCGTAAGCGTTTGAGCATTTGCCATAGCAGGACACCACCACTCTTTGTAGCCACGGGATACATGAGTGTCTGCCATAAAGCAAATAAGGGCACGCTCCAAACGAGCACCCAAGCCGCCGAGTAGCACAAAGCGAGACTCAGCCAACTTTACTGCACGCTCAAAATCAATAATGCCTAAATCAACACCAAGATCCCAATGAGCTTTAAAGTCGAAATTAAAAGTAGGCGGAGTACCCCAGCGACGAACTTCTGGATTGTCGTTTTCGTCAGCACCTACTGGTGTGGTATTAGAAGGAATATTGGGAGTTGCAAGTAAAATCTCTTGAAGTGCCTCTTCCGCTTCAGTACGCAAGGTAGAAAGCTGGGCAATTTTTTCTTTTAATTCAGAAACGTGCGCTTTAGCTTCGTCAGCTTCTGCTTGTTTGCCTTCAGCCATCAAGCGACCAATCGACTTAGAAATAGCATTGCGCTGCGCCAGCAACTGCTCTTCATCTGCAATAGCGCCACGACGCCGTTCATCAAGCTCAGCAAATCTCTCAGGATTCCATGAATGATTACGGTTCTTCATAGCTTCAGCTACTGCTTCTTGATTTTCGCGGACGAACCGAATGTCTAACATGACGCGCCTTTCTGAAAGGGAACTACTTATACCTAGTTATAGTTGTACTAGAGCCGCGGAATTGCCCGATACACATATCGCCTCGTAACCGCAGCATTCAATGGTGCTAGTATACTCTACAACAATCACTAGTTTAATGGACGGCTCGAACACTGACGTGCTTTGCAGACTGCACGGTGTATCAGTATAGGAAAAGGATCAGGTGCGTAATGGATTTTGATGCTATCTACCATTTCCTCTTTGAAAGTTTTGCAGGTATTGGCATCTTGATTGGTGTCGCCTTAGTGGCAAGTTTGATTTATGCCATTATTGCTGAACGCAAAACGCGTAGAGTATATAAAGACCGCGGAGAACGTACCGACGGTTTTTTTGATGATGACACCTCAAGTGATAAAAATTCATCAAGAGATAAAGATTGATCAAGTGATAAAGATTCAAAGAGATAAGGATATGTACTCATGTCTACCTACTCAGAAGAAACCATCCTTTACGATCGCAGCGCAAACCCAAATTACATTCCTCGCGTTGCTGCGGTACATGATCTGTGCGGATATGGCAAATGCTCACTCGGTGTTGCTATTCCTATTATTTCAGCCGGTGGATGTGACGTCTGCCCTGTTCCGACGGGCATTTTTTCTTCCCACACTGCTTTTCCCGGTTGGTACATGCATGACACAACCGCAATCTTGAGCGATTATCTCACCGCTTGGAAAACCATTGATGTCGAACTCGATGCAATCTACTCCGGTTTTTTGGGTGCTCCTGAACAGGTTGATATCATTCGCGCCCTCTACGCTGAGCACCCCAAGGCACTACGCGTTGTTGATCCTGTTATGGCAGACCACGGCAAAGTATATCCAACCTACACGCCCGAACTTTGCTCTGCTATGGCCGATCTTGCTTGCGATGCTGACATTCTCACTCCTAACCTCACGGAAGCCGCCATCATCTTAGGTGAAGAATGGCATGGCACCGACATCTCTGACGATGAAGCAAAACGCATGATTGATGCCCTCCTTGCTCGTGGTGCCAAAAATGTTGTTCTTAAAGGTATTCAGCGTGGCGATGGGGTTATCCGCAACTTCGTTGCTGGCGTTGATACCGACATCTATGAGGCGAGCAACGAATATCTCCCCTACATGCTTCATGGAACGGGAGATGTGTACTGCTCAAGCTTGCTTGCCGCTATTATGGCCGGGAAAACACTCGAGTCTGCCGTTGACTTTGCTGGCAAGATTACCCATGATGCCATGATTGTGTCTGCGCATCAGCCAAACTTTGAGGCACGCGGCGTTTCCTTTGAACCCTTGCTCGGTGACGTTGCCGCACTTCTTAAATAACATACCAGCGCTTAATGTTTACAACCAGCGCGTACGCCTAGCACGGACAGCGCGCAGTACTTAGGATCAGCACTTACGCCTAGCGCAACCAGCGCGCAAGGCTAGTGCGCATGCCTTGCACTTATGCGCACTTCTAGCATGCGAGGTTTATCGCGCGCAACTTTTTCGATTTTTGCCCCTGTTTTGACAAAACTGAGGCATTATGTGAGCCTAGCTAAGAAAAGCTCTAAACAATACGCAACACCTGAGGTTGACCAAGAATATTTAAACCTCAGGTGTTGCGTATGTCCTATTTTTACTCTTACAGAACGGCTAAGAGGCAAGCTGCTTAACCATGCAGCCTCCCAAAACTCTTCGTTTTGTCCCAAAACGCCAAAATACATGGAAAGTTAGTGTTGGCATACTTTTTTACTCGTCCTCCGCATAGGGAGAGCCTAAGTAGGACAAACAGCACATTACGACACCAGCAACAATCGTGGGTATGAGGTAAGTTGGATCAATCCAAATGCTCGCTCCTCCCCGCTCCGCAAAACTAGCAAGTGCAAGACCCGCAAGCATGATACCGAACGATGTCACGCTTCCAAAAAAAGTCCAAAGACGCGTAAGCTTAGAGCAAAAGAGCGCCATAACGAAGGCAGCAAGAAGCCAAGAGAGCAAAATGATCCACTGTGCCGGGTCTTGCATGATCATCCAATAGTTGTCATTCATGACATTCCACATGCGCAGGACACCATAGTTCAAAGGATCCCATCCCATAATAGATAATGATCCCAATCCTGCCATAAGAGCAGAAACTAACCCTGCCATAAGTGTTGCAACAACTGCTTGCACAGGGCGCAACAGCCAACCAGCTAGAAAAGGAACAAGAGGGCAAAATCCAAAACAGCCAAAAAGCGCCGGCGACAAGACTATTGCTGCCTGTCTATTACTAAACCGGCCTGCTCTGACCCACCAGACAACACCAGCGACGACAAGAATGACACCCGGAACAGGCGCATTGTTAACAAACAACATCGCACCCAATGATGCCAGCCCCAAAAGCGCACCAATATGAGGCCACACAAAAGCAGCAATAACCAAAACAGCAACAACACCCCAGGTTAAAGGAGAGGTCCATCCCCCTAGATACGGGATGTTAGATGCCGACATAAACGCAATGATTGCCACATTGATAAGACTCCATATGCGCAACCAAATTGACATCGTATGTGCATCAAGAGGATCAAACGGAGGCTTATCATAGCTTGCATCAAAAAGGCGTCGCGAAGAAATACGTTCAGCCCGTCTCTGTCGACTCCGTTCAACATACTCCGGTTCAACACCAGGAGGGGCAAGATGCAAAAAACCAAATACGCCCTGCGGTTCATCTGCATCATAATACGTAGCAGAATCAGCAAAACCAGCACGCGCACCGCGATCTGCTGCTCTAGCCGAAAGGGGATCAAAGATATCAGTTGCTTCTTCATCGTCTTCAAAAGGACTTACTACTTCAGCAAGCTTTTTAGCACCTTCTTTGGGAGAGCCAAGACAGGGCTGTAATTCTTTGGCGAATGCCCTCACCGTGTCATAGCGCTCATCACGATAGGGCTCAAGCGCGCAAAAAAGAATGTCATCAATTGCCTCATCGACATCATCCATGCAAAGACTAGGCAACACAAGTTCAGCATCAAAAATAGCATCTTCGGCTTCTGAGAGATTAGGCGCAAAAAAATGGTTGGATCCTGTTATAAGTTCATAGGTAAGAGAGGCAAGCGCCCATTCATCGCAGCGCTCATCGAGCTCTTCACGACGCATCTGCTCAATAGGCATATAGCCAATAGTGCCTCCAGCAGCAGAACCAAAACCACCTTCATCAGCCAAGCGCGCCAAGCCAAAATCAACTACCTTGACCTGGCCTTTTTGATTGATCAGAATGTTGTCTGGTTTGATATCAAGATGGAGCACATGATTTTTGTGAGCTGTTTGTAGAGCATGGGCAACTGATTTAAAAATGGCAGCAACTACATCAGCGTCAATGTCATCAGGGTAATCGCGCAACAAATCCCCCACCGACATACCCTCAACGTATTCCATAATGAGGTACGCCATACTGTCTTGAATTTCAAAATCATAAATTTGAACGATGGAGGCATCGTTTAGCTGAGCAGCCGTACGCGCTTCTTCAAGACCAGGCGTAGCAAGCGTCTCATGTTCATAGACCTTATCCATAAGAGACACGCTCAAATTTGGATCAAGCACACGTGTGCCCGTGCGTTTCTCCTTAAAAGGAGAAACAAAATCAGCCGGAAACGAGCTCGGTCCACCTTGATTATCTAAAACATGCCTAAATTGCGCGGTCTCGAGAAGAGACGGATCTTGCCCCTGCGCAGATACTACCTGCGTCTGAGCCTCATCAAGCGGAATACATTTGATGGCAACTTCGCGGCGGATAGTCGTGTCGTAGGCAACCACGACAGAAGCAAAGCCGCCTGAACCTGCTTCATAGAGTGGTTGATACCTATTAAGAATACGATCCTGCATGATGCGTATATCCTCGCGCCTTTTTACTCCACACCTTATGCGTCAAAAGCAGCAACAAACTGAGCCAAGATGGCTGCGCTTGTTGGCGTACAAAGTTCCCCTGGTAACGTAGTTTCCTGAACAGGAATTGCATACGCCTCTAAGATATGCGCTGTCGCAGGAGTAGGAATACTCATCTCACCATGAGCACACATAACCGTACCCGAACCCGTCTGCACGGGTGTTGCATGAACCAATCCATCAGATGCCGCCGTAGAGCCCAAAGCAAAAAAAGTGGTACAAATTTTAAGGGCGTTCTGAATACCAGCAGCTTGTCCAACTTCATGAAAATGAGCTTGATCAACAGTGGTATGATGCGCTGCCGCTTCTGCTGTTGCCAAAATAGTATAAACTCCTGCAAGCGATCGCTTAATCTCAGGATTACAGGTAAGGGCATCAATTGTTTGCATAATTTCTGCAAGATCATGGTGGTGTTTATCAGGAATAATGGCATTATCCATTACTTCAACAACAAACTTTTTCTGCAAATCATCGCAGTGTGCTTCAATCTGTTCCAGAATAGTAGTGCGTGTAGCAGACTTGGAAAGATCAAGAACAATCATTACAAACTCCTTTGTAGATAAAAATACAAACTGTCATGCACTTCGTCCGGCTAGATGATTAATTTGATGCGCCTGAAACCCTGCTCCAAACCCGTTATCAATATTGACAACGGAGGTGCCTGACGCGCACGAATTAAGCATAGCAAGCAAGGCAGCCAACCCATGGAATGATGCTCCATATCCGACAGATGTTGGCACAGCAATCACCGGAGCTGACGTAAGCCCTCCAATAACAGAGGCCAGAGCCCCTTCCATGCCCGCAACCGCAATCACCACATGCGCTTGCATAATCTCATCGGCATGAACCATCAAACGATGCAATCCCGCAACACCCACATCATAAAGACGCACTACGTTATTACCAAGTGCTTCAGCGGTAAGCGCTGCTTCTTCTGCTACGGGCAAGTCTGAAGTACCTGCACACGCCACCACAATCGTACCATTACCATCAGGGGCAGGCATATCACCAACAAGTCCAATGTGCGCTTCTGCATGATAGGTAAAGGACAACTGCTTGGCAATCTCTTGCGCCTTATCCTCATCAAGACGAGTGATTAAAATGCAGCCTTGATGAGCATCGCGCAGCGTTGTAGCAATTGCTAGAATCTGTTCGGCGGTTTTACCCGCGCCATAGATTACCTCAGCTGCACCTTGTCGTATCTGCCGATGTAAATCAACTTTAGCGAACCCCAAATCCTCAAAAGGTTTTTGTTTGAGTTCTAAAAGGGCATCATCGACAGTGAGCGTGCCTTCTTGTACCTGCGCCAACACCTTACGAACATCCATTATTTTTCCAATCATTGTGCTCTATTACTTCAAGTGCTGCTTGCGTAAGCGGTGTATCAGTCGGCACGACGGTCGCACGGCAAGAAACGCTCGGTTTATCTGCCGTAATAAGCCCCATCAGCGCTGAATGTTTTCGTATATCTTCTTTGGTCAATCCGGCTAACCGTAAAGGCGATAGGACACCCAACTCCGCAAGTGCCTTAAAACCAGGGCGATTGTCAGGATCGTCACTTGCGTTAGTCCCATCGACCAAAACTTCTATTCCCTGCTCAGTACGCGCCTGATCAAGAATGGTCGAAAAGATACGTTTTTTGCAATAATAGCAACGATTCCATGGATTCCTGGCAATATTCTCATCAGCCAAAACATCAATATTAAGCGTTGTATAAGGCACATCGAGTTGCATGGACACAAGATCCGCATCATCCGCCTCAAAAGGATACTGAAACACCGACGCCACCCGATATGGATATATTTCAACGCCGCATGCTATAGCACAAGCGAGTAAATACGCTGAATCAACTCCACCCGAGTACGCAAGCGCAACCCGCGGATACTGCTCAAAAAAATCCCTAAGAGCCTCAGGAACATCAGAAACTGTTGTCTCAAATGACACTGCTTTACGTGACGTCACTTTGGACGGCGCTCCAGATGCTCTCTGCAATCTCTGTAGCCTCTGTAATCTCTCATTGGCATCAAACGACAATCGCTACGCTCCTAACTCAACGTCGATCGAGGGCATGATTTCTGAAATACGGATATGTTGAGGGCAGTGCTCCTCACATGTTCCACACGCATCACAATACGACGCGTCGCGCCCATAGCCAGAGATCTCATTCTGATAGAAATTTTTCGCAGCCTCCATACCCTCAATTTCTTTCAGGTTAAGGGCGGTGAAGTTATAGGGAATAACAATTTTATTCGGGCAATACTCAACACAATAGTTGCACCCCGTACAAGGCACTGTATTGTAGCTTGCAAGCGCCATCTGTGCCTTGGCAATAACCTCATCCTCATAAGGTGTCAGCATCCCAATATGCGAGCGATCAGCATAGATGCAATTCTCGTCAATCATCTCTATTGAGCGCATGCCAGAGAGCACTAACGACACCTCAGGCATATTCCACAAATAGTCAAATCCCCACTCAGCATATGAGCGATCAATGCCACTTGCATCAAAAACCTCCTTCACACGCTCAGGAGGATCTGCTAGCAAGCCACCGCGCAAGGGCTCCATTACAACAACCCCCATACCACGCTCAGCTGCAGCGCGCATTCCCTTCAAGCCTACTTGAAATTCTGTGTCTCGATAATTCAGCTGAATCTGACAAAAATCCCAAGGTGCTGCATCAAGGATCTCTTCAAACAAATCAAAGTCATCGTGAAAGGAAAAACCAATATGACCAACACGCCCATCGGCCTTTGCCTGCAACAAAGATTCAAGTGCATTAATTTTTTGCGTACGCCGCCAAGAGCCGCCATTAAGTGAATGAATGAGGTAAAAATCAAGGTAATCAAGATCAAGACGCTTCATCTGCAGATCTAGATAGCGATCAAAATCGGCCTCTTCTTTATAGAGCCATGCAGGTGATTTTGACGCGATATAGACTTTTTCGCGATAGCCATCCTTGAGCGCTTGACCCAGCACTACCTCTGAATTACCACAGTGATAGTTGTAGGCTGTATCAAAGTAGTTAACGCCGTTGTCAATAGCGCGCCGGATCATTGCGATGGATTTTTCCACATCCATAACGCCGGTGCCATCCTCATACGTCTGCCCCTCAACAGTCGGCATACGCATGACGCCCAAACCTAACGCAGAAACCTCGATACCCGTTGTACCCATGGGACGCTTTTGCATAAGATACCCCTCTCCCATACCACGCGTCGGACGCGCAAATGATGTTTGTCTCATCATACTAAAGTCTTGACGCGCCTGCACAAAAACCTGATCTACAACTATGCTTGAAAGAAAAACAACCTTCTCGCTAAGCGCAACAGGAATGCAAAGAGGGGTGATTTTCGAGCATAAGCCCGAATAAACTGGAACAATATATTTATGCTATTTCTTGCTTACGCCAGTCTTGAAGTGCATAACATCCCCATCTTGGACAACATAATCTTTGCCTTCTTGACGAAGCTTACCCGCAGCACGACATCCTGCCTCGCCACCCAGTTCTGAGTAGTCTTCAAAACTTGCGGTCTCTGCTTTAATGAAATTCTTTTCAAAGTCCGAATGGATTACCCCTGCTGCCTGAGGGGCTTTAGCGCCAATGGGAATAGTCCATGCTTTTGCCTCAAGCTCACCTGCCGTAAAGTAGCTTTGCAGACCAAGCAGATGATATGCTTCACGCACTAAACGCGCCAACCCAGACTCTTCTAATCCTAATGCCTCTAAGTATTCCGCTGCCTCACCAGGATCAAGCTCAGCTAAATCAGCTTCAACTTTTGCGCTAATAGGTACCGGTTTTACCCCATCGATATCTGCTAATTCTGCATCCAGCTGATCTTCATCAACGTTGGCAATATAGAGCATAGGCTTCATTGTAAGGAGGTGGAGATCGTAAATTAGATCTTGCTCCTCTTCCGTCAAGCCAAGCGTACGAGCACGTTTTCCCTCATTGAGGCCAGCTTCAACTTGGTTGACAACTTCAAGCTTATGAGCAGCGTTTTTATCTCGCTTGGCATCTTTTTCCAATCGAGGCTTCGCCTTTTCAATAGTACCCAGATCAGCTAGCACGAGCTCTGTTGTGATAGTCTCAACATCACTTGCTGGATCAACCTTGCCAGCAACATGTACAACATCAGGATCGGAAAAGAACCGTACAACTTCACAAATAGCATCTGTCTCACGAATGTTGTGCAAGAACTGATTACCCAATCCCTCACCCTGCGAGGCACCTTCCACAAGTCCTGCAATATCAACAAACTCAACAGTAGCAGGCACGATGCGCGATGGATTAACAATTTCAGCAAGTCTATCAAGACGCTTGTCAGGCACTGGTACCACACCAACATTAGGCTCAATTGTGGCAAACGGATAATTTGCCGCCAAACCACCTTTGTTTGTAAGAGCGGTAAACAACGTGGACTTTCCAACATTAGGCAATCCAACAATACCAATTGACAGCGCCATAACTGAGATGTCTCCTTCTTTTTAGATTCCCCTACATTGCAAACAAGCCAAATTGTGCAGCAACATAAGCAATCAAAATAATAATGATGAGCACAGGGGCGATATATTTAATCATAACAACCCAAGGCTTTTCCAGTTTGAACGGACTTGAAATCTTAATTTCAAAAGTCAGCGCATCAGGCTTGATGATCCAACCAACAAAGATACAGGTCATCAATGCAGCAAGCGGCATCATGACGGAGTTGGACAAGAAGTCTGCAAAGTCGAGAATTGAAGAACCCTCACCCAAAGGTTGAATAAAGGACAGGCCATTGTAGCCCAAGTTGACAACAAGGGCAGCAGCAGCCAACGCTATAAAGGTTACCTTCATAGCACGCTTACGTTCCCAGTGCGCACCATCAGAAATAATTGAAACACACGTTTCAACAAGAGAGATAGCCGAAGTGAGCGCAGCAAACAAAACAAGCAAGAAAAAGACTGCACCAACAACTACAGCGGCACCGCCAAAATCAGCAAACATTTGCGGCAAAACAACAAACATCAAGCCAGGACCGGAGTTCTCCATTACAGCCTCGCCTGATCCCAAAGCCATAAATGCACCCGGAATAATCATCAAACCCGCGAGGAATGATACACCAATATCAAAACCACCAATACGAACAGCGCTTGATGACAATGATTCTTTCTTATCAAGATATGAACCATAAGTAATCATGATGCCCATCGCCAAAGAAAGCGAGAAAAACATTTGTCCCAAAGCAGAGATAACAAGCTCAGGACTAAACTTGCTCCAATCAGGAACCAAATAGAATGCTGCGCCTTCCAGAGCACCAGGCTGCATAAGTGTATAACCAGCAAGCAAGACTGCAAATAGAATCAACAGTGGCATCATGACCAAGTTGGCTTTTTCAATACCACCTTTTACACCACGAGAGACAACAAAAAAGACGATCGCAATAAAGATAGCTAGCCAAATATAGGTCTCAAAAGGCGCAGTGATGAACGAGCCAAAATAGGTTGGATCAGCAAGCGCGAGCGGACCATCGACCAAATAGGCGGCAAAATATTTGGTAACCCAGCCACCAATAACAAAGTAATAAGGCGTGATAATGAACGGAATAAGCGAAGCAAAAACGCCAATAAAGGCGTACTTTTTGCCAAACGCCTTAAAGGCACCAATAGCAGAAAGACCCGTTTTACGACCAAGCGCCAACTCCAAAAGGAGAAGTGAAACACCAAACGTAAAGACCAAAATCAAGTAGGTGATAAGAAACATACCACCGCCGTATTTTGCAGCAAGATAGGGAAAGCGCCAGAGGTTGCCCAAGCCTACAGCGGAAGCTGCTGCAGCCAAAATAAAGGCCCACTTGCCGGACCACTTAGCACGATGTTGTTTTTCTTCTTCAGTAGAAATGAGTGTCATAGCTTATTCCTTGTAGGTGTCTGTTCACGTACGTCGGATAAGTATACCCAAGCAAGCATAGACAACAGCCGTATAGCAAGGTCTTTATCTGAGGACAGGTAGAAAAATGGCGACTGTTTGGGCGTTGGAATTCAAGAGAAATTGTAAGGAGGAGAGAATATCAGAAAAGAGAAAGTCTTCTGTACAGCCCCGATTCAACCTAAGCCACACAGAAGACTTCATCATGAGATACACAATAAGATACGATGAGATACGAAATGAGATACGCAATAATGCCGTTTGTCAGTTTAGCGAACCATGACTATACCAACACGCTCTTAGGCGCATGTTGATGAAGAGCCCGTCTCTTTAATGCAATCAACATATGCTTGATCAAAGTCGTTGGTCTCTGTTGGGTTTGTTGGCTCACCATCAGTAAAATCCTTCTGATTTTGAGCCAATACATCTGCATCAATGGCGTCTTCCATAATAGAAGCGTTTTCCGCTTTTCCATCCGTATCTGTAAGCGTCATTTTATCGTCCATAACACTGCCTCCCTTGCCCTAGGTATTAGTACCACCCTTACCGTAGTGCAATGCACATAAATTATGCTGGCGATGGGACTATGCTTAAACGAGGTGGCAAGAAGTTGTAACAAAATCGTATGATTTATCCCTCATTATTGCGCAGTGCTATGCGTTCTTACTTACCCTCATCACCTGAGGCAAGAGTTTTGATGCCAATCGGATTTCCCGCCTCATCAAGAGCGTTGTCGAGATCTTCATCCCAAGCAACTTCACCAAATACCCCTTGCTCAGTCTGTGCTGGATCAACACGTTTGGAGTCAAGAGATCTTCCTGGATAATCAGGGTCATCTGCAACACGTGGCATTGAGCCTGTTGCTTGAGAGGCGTCAAAAATATAATGATGCCCGTCTTCATCTTCTTCAAGATGATTAACTTCCGAAAAAACCGACCCCGTCATTTCAATCTCACCAGTACCACGCGGAATCACAAAGCGTTCTTCGTGCTCAAAGCCAGTCTTTTTACGTCCGAAAAGCTTACCTAAAAGCCCTTTATCTTTTTCATCATCAGACTGTTACCCTTCTGGCCCTTCCCAAAAACGAAGAACATCTTCGTAATCGCCAACCACATAATCAGGCTCTTCATTATCTGATACATCATGAAAAGCAGGATGGAAAGCAGAAACATCATGCTGATCGTGATCAGCAGGATCATGAGGAGTGTAGTCTCTATCTTCTACCACACGCATAGGTTTGGTTTGCCCCAAGGGATGAAGAGGAGGCTGCGACCTATCAGGCGCACTCAGCGAATCCAATGCAGCTTGCACCGCCTCTTCATCAGTAAGCAGCGCAAAACCTGCTTCTTTTGCTGCCTGCGCCGCCTGCACTGCTTGGATCACTGCCTGCGCTTGCGCCCCCGTAAGCGTTACAGCATCAGGATCCTGATAGAGCACCTGAGACTCTGTTTTATGCCCAACATTGGCGGCCGCAGGAAACGCCTCAGGAACGTAAACCCGCTCTCCTTCGTAGTCGACACTCCAGAACACCAATCCGCACGCCGGCGCATTTTCTCCTGCCGCCGTCCGATCACATGCCTCAAGTACCTCTTTAACCCACGCAGGCTCATGAAGCCCATTACCAACCGCAACCAGCGTCCCTACAAGAGTGCGCACCATCGAATGCAAAAATGCGTTACCGGTCACCGTAATAACCAGCATGTCATCATTCCAAATAGAACACTCGTCAAAAAGGATTTCAATAATATAGCGATGGGTTGGCTTATCTTTTGCAGATTCAGCTTTGCAGAAACTCTTGAAATCATGCTCCCCAATCAAATACTGAGCAGCTTCGCGCATAGCCTCAACATCAAGCTTCTTGCCCAAATGCCAACTAAAACCACTCATGAGAAGCGGATTAGCTGACGCAGTTGAAATAAAATAACGATACGTGCGACTTACCGCTGAAAACCGTGCAGAAAAATCAGCCTTTTTCCGCTGTGCTGAACGCACCGTCATCGATCCATGAGTAAGCGCATTTAACGACTTAATCAATTTTTTTGGTGAGCGCTCTTCCCATTCTTGCGGCGTGATTTCAAAGGAAACTACCTGACCAATTGCATGCACCCCTGCATCGGTTCGCCCAGCACATGTCGTTTCAACCTTGTGGCGATACACCGTTTTAAGCGCATCCTCAAGAGAGCCCTGCACCGTCAGTTGTCGGGGCTGCTTAGCAAATCCCGAAAAGGCACCTCCGTTGTAGGTAAGCGTAAGGGCAACAACAACGTTACCCTCATCGGTCAGTCCCAAAAGTTCTTCTTCTGATATAGGCTCTACCTCATGAGGCGATGGGGCTTCTTCGGGAACAAGAGCACCAAATACCGCTGACTCAAAGGCGCACGTTTTATAATCAGATGTCCCTTCTTGTCCTTGCGGTGGTTGATCGGTCTGCTCTTGTTCTGCCGTAGGTTTTTGGTTAGTCATTGACTGTTCCCTTTACGCAATCTGTTCAGCTGCGCTTTTCTCGCGCGCCTTATCAGACGCACAAGTCCACACTTTCCTGCCAAAAAGTTCTTTAAGCATGCCCTTCAAGGGCGCGCTTTCCGAATTGACCCCCAAAGGTATATCTGCGCGAGTACGACCACCATCAGCATGTTCAATAAAGAGTACGAAAGGATCATTGCCCTTATTGGCATGAAGGATATCCATCAGGCGCGATGCGGTAATCTGGTTCATTTCTTGTGCTTTAATTGATAACTCCATAAAGGGGTATCCCGAGAAGTCATTGGACTCAAGTTTTTCATCAAGCCGCGCAACCTCATAAACAACAAGCTGTCTACCGCGATCAGTCGCTTCAAATTTTGCCTTCACTGATACAATCGCATCTTCGTGAATTGCTTCTTGATTCTTCTCGTAATCAAAACAAATACACTCAATATGTCCGGTCGTATCCTCCAAATCAAAAGTTGCCATAAGCGTTTCGCGTTTAGTGCGTCGCACTGATACATTAGTTACCATGCCTGCAAACGTTGCGGACTTGATGGGTTTTTCGCGCTCAGAAAGCTCTCCCATGTTGTATTTGGTAACGCGACGCAAGCTCCGTTCATAAGGTTTAAGCGGATGATCGGAAACATACATTTTCAAGATGTCTTTTTCGAAAGCAAGTAACGTACGCTTATCCCACTCAATACCATCAGGCTCAGGAACATCATCCTCAAACCCTGAGTCCTCGACATCAGCAAACATGTCAAACATGGATACTTGGCCAGAAGAGCGGTCTTTTTGGTGTTTGGAAGCCGAATCTAAAAGAGGTGTCTCATCAAGAAAATACATCAGCTGCTTGCGTGTATAACCCGTTGAATCAAACGCGCCCGCTTTAATGAGCGCTTCAAGTGTTTTGCGATTATATACACTTGCATCAACGCGATTCACAAAATCATGCAGTGAGGTAAAAGGGCCATTCGCTTCACGCTCATCAATGATAGCTTGCACAACCTTGCCACCAACACCGCGAACACCTGCAAGACCAAAACGGATACCCTCATCAATAGGGGTAAATTCCATATTCGATGAGTTGATATCCGGCGGAAATACCGGTGTGCCGTTATGGTTACAGCTTGCAATATAGCGAATCAACTGATCATTTTTGGTCATATACGATGAGAGCGTTGCCGCCATATACTCATTGGGGTAATGCGCTTTCAAATATGCGGTACGCATAACCAATACCGCATAGGCTGCTGAATGCGACTTGTTGAACGCATACTGAGCAAATTTCTCAGCATCTTCCCAAATTTTGGTTGCAACTTCTAAGGCGTATCCGTTTTCAACCGCACCATTACACCAGTCATCTTTGAGCTGCATCATAACGTCAAGCTTTTTCTTACCCATTGCTTTGCGCAAACGGTCAGCTTTGCCCGCACTAAAGCCTGACATAACCATAGAAATCTGCATCAACTGCTCTTGATAGACAATCGTGCCATAGGTCTCTTCAAGCACCCCGCGCAAACGATCATCGTAATAATGCGCAGGTGTTTTTCCTGAAGCAACCGCAACATAGTCATCAACCATGCCGGATTCCAAAGGACCGGGACGATTAAGCGCAATGGAAGCAACAATGTCAGAAAATTGTTTAGGAGGAAGACGCTTAAAGAGCGAAACATAAAGAGCTGATTCTACCTGGAACAAGCCATCCATATTGCCTGAACGCATTAAGGCAAATGCCCCCTCATCGTCAATAGGGAGCTCCTCAGGAACAAGACTAAGCCCATAACGCTCATTTACGTTTTTACAAGCGCGCGTCAATACGCCAAGCGTACGCAAGCCCAAAAAGTCCATTTTAAGCATGCCCAAATCAGGCGTATAGTGACCATCATATTGCGTGATGATGCCACCACCCTTGGTATCGCGCTTCATAGGAATGTGGTCAGCCATAGGATCACGGCAGATGATGGTAGCACACGCATGTACACCTTCACCACGAACGTGACCTTCAATTGAGATAGCAGCGTCAATAACAGCCTTAGAGTCAGCTTCAGTCTCATAGGCGGCCCTAAAATCTTGATTCTCTTCTAGCGCTTGCTTAATGGTAGACGCATCGCCAATTAATTTTGAAAGCTTATCACCCGTGGAATAGGGGTAATCAAGCACACGCGCCGCATCGCGCAAGGCATTTTTTGCCTTAATCTTGCCAAAGGTGATAACGCCTGAAACATGATCCTCACCATACACCTGGCGCACATGCTCGATAACATCACCGCGACGCTCATCGTCAAAGTCAACGTCAATATCAGGCATCTCAACACGCTCTACCGACAAAAAACGTTCGAAGAGGAGTCCATTTGAAAGCGGCTCGATGTCAGTAATACCAAGCGCATACGCCACAATGGAACCTGCAGCAGAACCACGACCCGGTCCGACACCGATACCGTTCTCGCGTGCCCATTGAATATACTCTTGCACAATCAAAAAGTAAGCAGGAAAGCCTTGCTGAATGATAACGGAAGCCTCATGTTCGTAGCGCTCACGCACATCATCAGGCCATGGATCCCCATAGCGGCGTGAAAGTCCGGCCTCGCACTGCTTTCTAAACCAAGACTCTTCCGTCTCCCCTTCAGGGAGAGGGAACTTAGGCAAAATAGAATCACGTTCGAGCTCAACGTTGCATTTTTCAGCAAGCTCAACAGTGTTATCGCATGCCTCCGGAAAGTCCTTGAGTGCCTCGCGCATCTCTTCTTCTGTCTTCATGTAGAACTGATCGTTCTCAAATTTGAAGCGCTGATCCCCTGGCGTATTGACGCATGCATTAGTACCGATGCAAAGCATAATATCTTGCGCATACGCGTCTTCTTGTACCAGATAATGGAAGTCATTAGTGGCGATGGTTTTTAAACCCAATATTTCAGCAATCTTGGTCAACTCTTGGTTGATCTCACGTTGAGTTTTCTTTTCCGCATTGGGGTTTTTCTCTTCAGAACGACGAGCAAATGAAAGACCCTGATCCTGAAGCTCGATATAGAAATCCCCGGGCTCATAAATACCCGCAAGCTTACGTGCCCACTCAAGAGCCCCATCAAAATCGTGATTACGTAGATGTTCTTGCACGATTCCTGCAATACAAGCACTCGTTGCAATAACACCCTCCGAATACCTTTCAAGCATCTCAAAGGTCGTACGCGGACGATAGTAATAATTGTCAACGTGGGACTCACTCACGAGTTTTACCAAGTTGTGGTAACCCGTGTTGTTTTTAGCAAGCAAAATCATGTGGTTGGTATTAGGGCGTCCTTCACGCTTTAACTCAGAATCAGCCGTAAAATAAATTTCACAGCCAAAGATAGGCTTTACCCAAATCCCTGTTTCCGCCTTGACCTTATCACATGCTTCAGCCAACTCCGGAACACCTGACATAACACCGTGGTCAGTGATAGCAACAGCAGGCATACCTAGATCAGCCGCACGCTTTACCATGTCATAGATTTTTGTTGCTCCATCAAGAAGCGAATATTCCGTGTGATTATGAAGATGAACAAATGCCACGCTTTAAACCCCTATACCGCTCTTATCTCTACCTATTGGATAGCTCGTTGTCTCGAAGTTTCATTGTGCCACCCTAAACAACCAATTTCTAGGGTTGCATTGCCTCAAATTATAAGAAAATCAAAACTTTATGAAGTCCCATTAAAGGGCGTACCATACTACTTGTGTATTATCGAGCGCCCATGCCATATAGCCATCAAGTGTCATAGGCTCAAAGTACGTATTGATAACGCGTGCTGTGGCTCCGTGACAAACCAAAAGAACATTCTCTTCAGGCAAACCTTCTGCAGCGCGAGCTTGCGCGCGTTCTTTAAGCTCATCGATGAGATTATAGGTACGTTGCGCCACCTTGAGTACCGATTCTCCTCCGGGGAAGCCTAGGGTTGGTTGAGCTTTGTAAGCTAAAAACAATTCCGAATCACAGTCAATGCCTTCAAACTCGCCAAAGTCAAACTCTATGATGCGTTCATCGGTCTCAACAGCAGACTTATCAAATCCAACTTCACGCGCAATCAATTCTGCGGTTTTTTGTGCACGCATCAACGGTGAAGCAATAATCTGGTCAAATTTCACGCCCCCACGCGCAAGCACACGACCCGCCTCACACGCCTGTTCCTGACCCATATCAGTCAGCGGAACGTCAGTGCGGCCACAAATGATGTTCTCAACATTCCACGGAGTTTGTCCGTGACGGGTAACATACAGCATGGCCGCACCTTTCTTATTTCTAGTAGGTCACGCATGTGCCAATGAAGCACAACGCGCCCTACCCAATCTATATGTATTAAAACCTTACTTATCGATGGCACGCTCCAGTTGCTCAGTAACCTGAGATCCATAACGCTCTTCCGTAATCTCATCAAGCGTACGACCTTGAGTGCGCGGACACCAAATAACGCCAACCACGAGCGAGATTGCCAGGAACACACACATGATTATACCCGCCGTAACAAATCCGGCCGGCGTTTCAACACCAAGACCGGCAACTGCAACAAGCGACCAAATACCGAGCACGCCACGTACCAAGAAAAACATGATACCTTGAACGCCGCCACGATACATGGTTGGGAATAATTCAGTCGACCAAAGAGCATAGAAGCACTGGGCAGAAAAGCCTGCAGAAATACCCCATAATGCTACAAACACCCACAAAAGCCATCCCCACTCATCGGCAGTTCCTGCTTGGAGTTGCGTGCCAAAAAACACCATGATGATCCAAGAAGCAAGCGCCATGCCTGCCGTCAGAGCAAACAAAATACGATGAGGTACTTTGTCTCCAAATTTAGAAAAGATCGCAAGCGAACCAATTGCGGTCAAAACCCACATTACCGTTTGTAAAAGCGAGATAGTAGTGTCATCTAAGTTGCCTGCTGCTGCATACATATAGGGCATGAACTGACCCATCGTTCCTGCAACAATATTCCACGTCAGATACACCGCAACCAAAAAGATTATAGTCTTGATGTTAACTGCATTCGTGAGCGCACGTTTCATCATAGCGCCAAAGCTATCACGCTTGTCTTGCGCACCTTGTTTTTCCGTCCAATCACGTGATTCTTGAAGCTTTCGTTGTAAGTTCCAGGCAATAAGCGCCACAACAAAGAGAATCAAAAAGAGTAGACGCATACCGAAGAGTCCATCGAAAGGACCATACGTTCCTGCAGGCAAGAGAGCGCCTGTTGCATTAAACGTAGGAAAAATGACGGAGAAAATAAGGGAAATCAAAAAAATAACAGCAGGTCCGCATGACCAAGCAAACTGGCTAATACCAATATTTGAAGCACGCGCATTTGAACTCGACATTTCAGAGATATAGCTCCATGATGACGGAACACCCGCACCAACTGAAAGGCCTGAAATCACAATTCCCGCAACCAGCATAGGCAAGTTGACTGAGACCATGATCAAAAAGACTCCCGTCGCGTACACGAGCAAGTTATAGGTATAAATAAATTTTCTACCAAACCTATCAGCAAGAAAACCGCCGATGAGCGCACCAATTGCAGCGCCAAACGCATTAGCACCTACCGCACCCAAAATTGCGGCCCAGGTATTATCAAAATGAAATGCGGTTGCCCAAGCCGCAAGTGCAACTGACGAGGCTACGATGCAGCCTGAGTCAAGAAAGTTAGTCATCGAAACCGCAATAGTTCCTTTTTTCTCCTGAGAGAGAGCCATTTCAATCAGTCCTTCATGTACTTTCTAGTCAATTCCCTAGTGCTCCTTTAGGTAGGAAATATTTCCTACCTAAAGGAGCAAGAATTTCCTAGTCAAGAAATTCATCATTAATTGTGATATGGAAGTCTTGTGCAATCTGGCGCAACCCATCGTCAGAAATCGTATTTAAAAACTTATCAGAGCCACCATTCATAGTGCGAGCGCGCTCGTAAATATCGGCTGCTTTTTCTATGGTATGCAAAAGGCCAAATGTGCTATCAAAATCAGTGCCCGATACGAACAATCCGTGGTGCGCCCATACAACTGCTTCATACGTTTTCATGAGTTCGGAGGTTACTTGCGCAATTTCTGCGCCCCCTGGAACCATCCACGGCACAACGCCAACACCCGCAGGAAAAACAACCACACACTCAGTCATCGCCTTCCATAAGACGCGCGTAAACGCCCGCGCGGTCAGAGGCAAGACAAAAGACAAGGCGATGATGTTAGCTGGATGCGCATGATAAATAACACGGCATGCACCATCAGTTGCCTTCATGCGCACAGCGTGATTCATCACATGCGTTGGGAACTCTGAAGTGGGCCTGCCTCCGTCTTTAAGCCCCCACACAATACGCCATGCATCCCCAGTAGAATTAAGTTCGACAATACCAATGTTGTGATCAGGATCTCCTGATACATTACGCATGTAACGCCCTGTGCCTGTAGTAAGGAAATACGCACCACCAAGTTCTGGTACTGCTACACTCATCTCTACCCATGAACCCGGATTATCGTAGAAAAAGGGAGCTGCCGCTTTTACTTCATCAAGTGTCATGCGATAGGTCAAATTGCCGCCATTACGTTCGTGCCAACCTTGTTGCCACCCATCGTTACAAAGACGAACAAACCCTTTTACAAAACCAAGCTGTTCAACCGCAACTCCCGACACTGCACCACGAGCACTTGTCATGCCTTTATCGAATAAATCTTGTGCCTGATCAAAAAGACCCATCGTTATGTATCCTCTCTACTTTCGTGTTGGAAGAATTTTGTTTTCGTATGCTTTAACGTGATCAACGAGCGCGTTATCCAAACAAACATTTTGGCGTTTGCAGTATTCATCCCACACAATGCCAAAGGGCATCATTTTTGCTTGCTCTTGTAAAATCATTTTTTCAGTAAAGGCATACTTATCCTGCATCTGCTTGAGAACATCATGCGGCTGAAGCAATCCAAAGAGCAGGGATTTTTCCATAGCACGCGAACCAACTGCCCAAGCACCAACACGGTTAATGGAGGCGTCAAAGAAATCGAGGCCAATGATGACCTTATCCCATGCATCAGGGCAACGCGCGATTTCAATGGCAAGCTCACGGGTAGGATCATCAAACAAAACAACGTGATCACTATCCCAACGCACGGGGCGCGTAACGTGTAGCGGCACTTTATCAAAAAAGACGAGGAGCGCTGAAAGTTTATCAGCTACATTCTCAGTGGGATGGAAATGACCCATATCAAGCAAGTCATACACGCCTGGATGTGTTGCGGCATAGGCAAGATAGAATTCATTGGAACCAACCGTCATAGACTCTAGCCCAATACCAAACACCTTTGATTCACAACAATCAATAACGCGATCATACTTCTCGGTATAAATCTCATCGAGTGATTCTTTGAGACGCAGGCGCAAACCATATCTATCTGCCGGAACGTCTTTTAAGCCATCGGGGATCCAAATATTACACAACGTCTCATCATCAAGCGCCTCTGCAATTTGTTGAGAAATCTTGCGGCATGCTTTGCAGTGTCTAATCCAAAAATCTCGTGTTTCTTTATCAGGCGAAGAAAGCGACAACTCATTATTCATCTGGGGGTGGCCAAACACCGTTGGATTAAAGTCGATACCATATCCTCGCTTGCGTGCCCACGCAACCCAGGGCTCAAAGTGCTTATACTCGAGTTGATCACGATCTACCCAAGGATTTTCAGGGGTAAATACGGCATAGGACGCATGAAGATTGATGCGTTTTTTACCAGGCACCATACTCATGGCTTCATCAAAATCAGCCGTCAACTCTTCAAACGTACGAGCGCGACCGGGGTAATTACCCGTTGTCTGAATACCACCCGACAGTCCACCTGCTTGATCAAAGCCCAAAACATCATCACCTTGCCAGCAATGCACCGAAATTGGTTTAGCAGCAAGCTTTGTTAGTACCTCTTCAGTATCAATCCCCAAGCGCGCGTATTCTTGACGCGCAAATTCATACATTCCCGTTGCTGTTTCACTCATGGTATTCTCCCATCCAAGCGGCTTAATTCCTCTTTACGGCTCTACTAAACCGATATCGAATGATTCCCGTATCATTTTGCGCGCATCACGCATATCCGCACACACCCCATCGACAATCATTTGCACCAAAATATTGCCTAATGCCGTACCTTCAATAGGTCCAACATACACAGGCAGTTTGCAAGCTCTTGCTGTCTGAGCGTTAAGGTAGTCATCTTGACACCCACCGCCCACAATATTGATAGAGGTGTAAGTCTTATTAGTTAAACGCGAAAGTTGCTCAATAGAATGTGCATAGCAGTGCGCCAAGCTTTGATATACGCACTGCATAAGCTCTGGCAATGTTTGCGGAATAGGCAACTCGTGTCGCGCACACGCATCACGAATTGCTTCAATCATAGAGTCGGGAGACAAAAAGCAAGGTTCATTGACGTCCAGTATTGCTACAAAGTCGGGAGCCTTTTGCGCCGCAGCTATCAAATCAGCAAACCCAAGCTCGTCTTTTTGCTCAGGGGTCATGCCAAGCGAGGCACGTGCAAGACATGCCTCATGTGAAAGTTCTGCTTCCGATTCTTCACCTTGGACATACGCCACACCATTAAGTTCACGACGGATCGACTGAATCATCCAAAGACCCATGATATTTTTAAGATAGCGATACGTATGATCCACGCCGCCTTCATTGGTAAAGTTTTCTTCTTGCGATGCAGTTGTCGTGATAGCACCACGGTTTTCTACGCCCAGCAAGCTCCAGGTGCCTGACGAGAGAAAAACAGCTTGATCATCTTGAGCAGGGACTGCAAGATAAGCACTTCCCGTATCATGCGTTGCCGGCAAAATAATTTCAGGATCATAACCAATCTCTTCAGCAATACGAGGCAGTACATGCCCCAGAGAATCTCCCGGAAAAAGCAACTGCGGAAAGATGTCTTTTGGTATATTGCACGCATCTAAAATATCGGTATCCCACATACGTGTATGAGCATTTAAAAGTCCGGTAGTTGACGCATTGGTATACTCGTTTGCTTTCATTCCAGTGAGCACAAATGCTAAATAATCAGGAATCATCAAAAACGTACGCGCCTGATCAAGCGCCTCAGGATTTTCTTGCTGAAGTGCTAGAAACTGATAAATAGTATTGAAGGGTTGTCGCTGAATACCCGTTTTTTGATAGAGACGATCATCAGGGATTAAGATGCGCGCCACATCAAACATTCCTTGCGTGCGCTCATCTCGATATGACACCGCATGGCCTAACACCTGATCGTCTGCATCAAGTAAAACGAAATCAACACCCCAAGTATCAATACCAATGCTCTTGGGATAAAAGCCCTTCTGCGCGCATGCCTTTAATCCTGTTATAACATGTCTGCAAAGCCCTTCAACATCCCAACAATCATGATTATCAACACGAATCTGTGTCGTTGGAAAGCGATAGGTCTCTACCAACTCGAGCTTACCAACAGGCGAAAGATAACCCACTACCACACGTCCTGATGATGCACCGATATCAATTGCGGCATAGCAATCAATCATTGAATCGTGCTTGTATCGAGTAGGTTCCATAGCACTCTTTCCAATCCAGTTGCACTTTTTCTTTTCAGCACGCAAAGTTTACAGGGATACGAAAGGGCTTAAGCATTGTCTCTTTAAATCTCTATAAGTATCATGCCTTTGTTTATTTCTATGGTAAAGGGTGCTTATAGGTTTCATTGCTTAGCATTACCAAGCTGAATACACGTTGTTAACTCTTGAAAAGCAAATGGTGAACAAGCCCGACTCGAAAACGATCTCATTACCAAAGATACACTCTGTTGTTTTAGTCCCAGAATGCAGAAAAGCGGCTCTCAGGTGAGAGCCGCTCATAGCTGGTACGATAAAGAAGCTAATCGTGCTAGTAGCTACTAGACGTATTGATCTTCTTTTTCTTTTGCAGCCAACTGCACCTTTAACCAGCGCAGACGACGCGTTAAAACGGATCGAGAGATAACACTCTCATCCTTAAGGTTAGCAATGCGCTCCTCCAAAATAGGGATGTCACGCTGAACCTTATCGAGGTTAATACGCTTGATCTCGCGAGTCTTGTCGCATAGAACAATTACACGCTTACCTAAGACCTGGACATAACCACCCATAATTGCAGCACTAAGGGTAGTCCCACCTTCCTGTTTGGTGCGTGCCCAGATAACACCGTCAGCCAATGCAGTTACAAATGGTTCATGGTTTTCCATGATACCCAATTCGCCTTCTACACCAGGAACCATGACGGAATAAAGTTCTCCAGAATAGAGGACCTTGTTCTTTGCGACGACATCGCACTCAATAACAGACATGGCTTACTCTTCTTCCTTCATCTTCTCGTAAGCAGCATAAACGTCTTCGATGCCGCCCTTCATACGGAAGCACTGCTCAGGGATCTCGTCGCAGTTACCCTTCAAGATCTCGTCAAATGAACGAATGGTATCCTCGAGTTTAACGTAAGAGCCATCTTGACCCGTAAACTGCTTAGCAACATGGAAGTTCTGACCCAAGAATTGCTGAACCTTACGAGCACGATTAACAATAATCTTCTGCTCTTCAGTCAATTCGTCCATACCAAGAATAGCAATGATATCTTGGAGGTCTTTGTAGTTCTGGAGAATCTCTTGAACACCAACAGCTACGCGGTAATGATCCTCGCCAACGATCTCAGGATCGAGCGCGCGAGAAGTAGACTCCAGAGGATCAACTGCAGGGTAAATACCAAGCTCAGAAATGGAACGAGACAAAACGGTCTTTGCATCCAAGTGAGTAAAGGTCGTTGCAGGAGCAGGGTCAGTCAAGTCGTCAGCAGGAACATATACAGCCTGTACGGAAGTAATAGAACCCGTGGTGGTTGACGTAATACGCTCTTGCAAGTCACCCATCTCAGTAGCCAAAGTTGGCTGGTAACCTACAGCAGAAGGCATACGACCAAGAAGTGCGGATACCTCAGAACCTGCCTGAGTGAAACGGAAGATGTTGTCGATGAACAACAAAACGTCTTGACCCTGATCACGGAAGTACTCAGCTTCGGTCAAACCAGCAAGGCCAACGCGAAGACGAGCTCCAGGGGGCTCATTCATCTGACCGTAAACAAGACAGGTCTTGTTGATAACACCAGAATCGCTCATTTCGAGGTAAAGGTCGGTTCCCTCACGGGTACGCTCGCCTACACCGGTGAATACTGACGTACCACCATGCTCTTGAGCGAGGTTGTTGATCAATTCCTGAATCAAAACGGTCTTGCCTACACCAGCGCCACCAAAGAGGCCGGTCTTACCACCCTTAATGTATGGCTCGATCAAGTCAACAACCTTAATACCAGTCTCGAAAACTTCGGTGGTGGTAACAAGAGTGTCATATGCAGGAGCTGGATGGTGGATAGGCATCCAATATTTAATATCTGGCATTGGTTTACCATCAACAGGTTCACCAATAACATTCCAAATGCGTCCCAATGTCTCAGGACCAACGGGCATCAACATAGGTGCACCCGTATCCTTGACGGGAAGTCCGCGCTGCAAGCCATCAGTAGATGACATAGCAACAGCACGTACGAGATCGCCCGGAAGATGCATTTGCACCTCTAAGACAACCTGGATCTCGCCAAGAGGAGTGTCTGCTTTCACCGTCAAAGCGTTGTGAATCGCAGGAAGAACATCCGGAGCGAACTCAACGTCAACGACAGGACCGACGACACGGACGATGCTGCCCGTAGCGCCTTCTGCGGCCGCAGACTCTACGCTTTCACGCGTATAAATAGTTTCTTCAGCCATTTAGTCCTCCAAAGCTGAGGCGCCACCGACGATCTCGTTGATCTCGGTCGTAATGGCACCTTGACGTACACGGTTATACACACGATTGAGAGTTTCAATCATTTCATTGGCATTATCAGTAGCATTCTTCATCGCGTTACGACGAGCAGCTTGCTCAGCCGCAGCCGAATCAATCAATGCGTAATACAGATAGCCATTGATATAGTCAGGCAGCAACTGACCCAAAACTTCATCTTCACCAGGCTCGTATTCAATAGCTCCTGTCAGATCAGCATCTTCTGCGTCAGGTGCAGTGATACCGCCAGTAGTAAAGACATAACCTTCGGGTAAGAAGGAGCGGAGATTGATAGGCAAGAGGGTATCTTGCGTCAGTACCTGCTCGCCAGCATTCTTAGCATGGTTATAAAGCATGATAACTTCGTCAATCTCACCATCAAGGAAGCGGCTTACGGAGTAGTCTCCCAAAGCTTCAGCTTCCTCAACACGAGGGTCAGCGGACAAATCTCTAAACGCAAGTACTGGAGAGATGCCACGATACGAGAAGTAAGCAATACCTTTCTTACCGCACACCGCAACACGTACCTCTTGGCCTTTGGCCGTACGTTCTTTGATAATGCCCTCAGTTCGACGCAGGATTGATGAGTTAAATCCACCCGCCAAGCCGCGGTCAGAAACCATAGCAATGATCAAGGTGCATTTAACTTCATCATGAGGCTGCGTCAAAGGTGCTTCGGTGCCGCCTACACGGGCGATGTTCGCCAGAAGTTCTTTCATGGCGTTTGCATAGGGAGTTGCATGATCCACGCGCTCTTGAGCAAAGCGAATCTTTGCAGCTGCAACCATCTGCATAGTGCGCGTAATCTGCTTCGTTGATTCAACGGAGTGAATACGCCTTTCGATGTCGTGAAGGTTCGGCATAGACTCAACCTACCTTACGCGATGAACTGAAGCTTGAATGCTTCAATGTGCTTATGAAGCTCAGCTTCAATCTCGTCGGTAAACTTGAGTTCGGTGGCCAACTTCTCAACTACGCCACCGCCGGATAAACGCAAGTAGTCAAGCAGCTCAGCGCGGAAGCGAACGATGCTGTGAACTGGCAGGTCATCCAAGTAGCCCTGGTTACCGGTCCAAATAGCAATAGACTGTTCAGCAACAGGAAGTGGCATGTAGCGACCCTGCTTCAAGAGCTCAGTCATAGCTGCACCACGGGTGAGCTGATCCTGAGTTGCTTTATCAAGGTCAGAACCGAACTGCGTAAACGCAGCGAGTTCACGATAAGCAGCCAAGTCCAAACGCAAGGTGCCTGCAACAGACTTCATGCATTTAACCTGAGCAGAACCACCAACACGGGATACTGAAATACCTACGTCAACAGCAGGGCGCTGACCCTGGAAGAAGAGGTCGGTCTTCAAATAAATCTGACCGTCAGTAATAGAAATTACGTTGGTAGGAATGTATGCTGCAACGTCGCCAGCTTGAGTCTCGATGATAGGCAATGCAGTAAGTGAACCTGCACCGTTCTCATCAGAGAGCTTAACAGCGCGCTCCAAGAGGCGTGAATGTAAGTAGAAAATATCGCCAGGATAAGCCTCGCGTCCGGGAGGACGACGAAGGGTCAATGACATTTGACGATAAGCAACAGCCTGTTTGGTTAAGTCGTCATAGACGCACAAAACATGGCCGCCAGGATTCTCTGCGTTAGCAGGCTTGCCGTCTGCACCGTTGTACATGAAGTACTCACCCATAGCGCAACCCGCCATAGGAGCGAGGTATTGCAAAGGTGCAGCGTCAGAAGCGGTAGCAGCAACAATAATAGTGTAATCAAGAGCACCGTGGCGAGCTAAGGTCTCAGTGATGGTTGCAACAGTAGAAGCCTTCTGGCCAATTGCAACATACACACAGATCATGCCCTTGCCACGCTGGTTGATGATAGCATCAATAGCGATTGAGGTCTTACCTGTTTGACGGTCGCCAATGATAAGCTCACGCTGTCCACGTCCGATGGGGATCATGGAGTCAATAGCAATGATACCGGTCTGCATTGGCTCTTCAACAGGCTGACGCTCATGAACGCCAGGAGCTTTAAATTCTACAGGGCGATAAGCTTCTGCCTCGATAGGACCCTTACCATCGATTGGCTGACCGAGTACGTTAACAACACGACCCAGTAAACCACGACCGCAGGGAACTTCAAGAATTTTGCCGGTGGTACGGCACTTATCGTTTTCCTTGATTGCGGTGACATCACCCAAGAGAACGGCGCCGACTTCTTCCTCTTCGAGGTTCTGAGCCAAGCCATAAACGATTTTTCCATCGGTGCCAACAAACTCTAAGAGTTCGCCAGACATTGCATTCATAAGACCATCAACGCGAGCGATACCGTCGCCGATCTGGATGACCGTGCCGACTTCTCGAGACTCCACGCTGGTATCCAACGCTGCAAGTTGCTTTTCCAAAGCATCTTCGATGGACTGTGCGGTGATTTCAGTCACTAGCATTCACCTCCATCTGTGTTTTCGTTGAGTACGATGCGAGCGTTCTGAATTTGACTACGTACACTTGAGTCAATATAACGTCCACCCGCACGCATGATGATGCCGCCCATAATGGATTTGTCGATATGCTCTACGAGCGCAACAGGCATACCCAGGTCGGCGGTGAGTTTGTTGGTGATGAGAGTGCGCAAGTTGTCATCAAGACTAACAACCGTTGTCACGTCCACAATAACGAAGTTCAGCTTGGTTTTTACTAACTCCTCGTATTCTGCTCGTACGCGACGCAATAGCGTCATATCTGCACGTGAAGCCATAACGGCAAGCAGATCAACGAGAACAGGGTTGTAACCCTCAAAAACCTCGTGAGCAAGCTTTTTACGTTGCTCAGAGCTGAGCGATTCATCGTCAAATGTCAAGCGAAGCTTGATATTCGTTGCCATAAAGCCCAGCACCTGAACCATCTGATTGCGGACATCAACGACCGCATCTTGACCACCAAGAGCGTTTGCACCCTCAATGGCTGCGTTGGCGTAGGCAGCAATGATTTCATTGACGACGTGACGATTAGGCATTTAGACTACCTGCCTCTTCGACGTAGCGAGCAATGAGCTTACGATGCTCTTCATCGCTGAAGTCTTCACCGATCAGACGCTCTGCAACAGCAATAGAGGTATCAACTGCTGAAGCGCGGAGTTCTGCAATAGCTGCTTTCTTCTCTGCTTCAATAGCAATACGAGCTTTGCTGATCATTGCATCTGCTTCTTCGCGAGCTCTTTGCGTGATTTCTGCTTCAATAGAATCACCAGAGAGCTTAGCGTTGTTGAGAATCTGCTGAGCTTGAGCTTTAGCGCCTTCAAGCTGTTCGCGATACTCTGCCAGCAGGCGTTCGCTTTCTTGGCGAGCCTCTTCAGACTTCTCCAAGGAATTCTTGATCATGTTCTCACGCTTGGCAAGCATGCGATCAAAGACCGGCCAACCAAACTTAGCAAGAATAATCCACAAGAGGATGAAGGCGATGAGCATTGGGATGAATTCATTCATTTGAGGAAGAATTGCATTAATGCCTGACGTCTCTTCAGCGAATGCGTGCAGCGGGCAAACTGTGGACACGATTGCATAGGCGATAACACCTAAAACGCCCGTGCGTACATATTTGCTTACAGTTGCGTTCAATTCGCTTGCCTCCTTCTCTTCTAATCGAGTCGATTTCGAATCGTAAATTGGTTTCTAGATCCGTTTTAGCCGATGAAGAAAAGAACCAAGCCGAGCAGTGCGAGTGCCTCAGACATAGCAGCACCGATGAAGAAGTAGCCCATGAGCTGACCTTTCATTTCAGGCTGACGTGCTGCGGAAACGCACAAACCATAGGTAGCAACACCGATACCGATGCCAGGGCCGATGGCAGCAAGACCATAGCCAACAACCTTCAGGGCGGCGAGCGCAATACTAAGTTCCACGATTACCTCCTTTAGTTGAGTAAGATTCCTTCTTTCTTACTCAGGTTTATTCTTTCAGCTGCAAATTTTTGTACCAGCTGCAGTACCAAAGTTATGCGGCACATAGAAGCCCTGTGCCACGGGCATATGAATTCGTGCTTCTTGATCAGTGAGGGTGAATGGCTAAGCCAATGTAGGAAGCGGAAAGAATTGCAAATACGTATGCTTGCAAGAAAGCAACCAAGGTTTCGAGCGCATACATAAAGAACAGCAGGAAGAACCACGCAATTGCGGGAATACCTGCGACGATATCCATTTGGAAGATAGCGGTCTGCAAGAAGATGGTAGTAGCAAGAGAGAATACTGCCAAAATCGAGTGACCAGCCAACATGTTGCCATAAAGTCGAACTGCCAGCGTAAGAACGCGGATGACCATGGAGACGAACTCCAAGAACCATACGATGGGGATCATAGGAGCAGGAACACCATGAGGAGCAAAAGACTTCATGTAGCCTAAAATGCCCAATTGCTTTAAGCCGTAGAAGTTAAAGTACACAAACGAAACTAAAGCAAGAGCCCAGGTAACAGAAATTGATCCCGTAGCTGCTTTAGCACCAGGGATCAAACCAATAACGTTGGCTACCAAGATAAAGAAGAACAAGGTTGCCAAGAACGGAATATGTTTCTTAAAACCTTCACCAATAACATCAGCACCAATTGAGTTTTGAACAAACTCATAACCATACTCAAGCGTACCGGTGAATTTGTTATGAGGGATGAGCTGGAGCTTGCGACCACCAACAAGAATGAGGAGCAAGACTACTGCTAGCGCAATAAACATATAGAGGGTATATTGGCTAATCTCCCATCCAAAGATGGAAAATACCGCAACCGAATCAAATGAAGATCCGATATGCTGAGCTTCGGCGACAAAGTCGTTAAGCGCCGACACAATAGGCATTTCGCTCAACTTAAATCCCTACCTTCCGTTTGCTTACTTAGTTTTCTTCTTAGCAAGCACATTCTTATAAAGCACATATACAGAAGTAACCACAATAATGGTTGCCATTTCTGCAATTCCAAAAGGCAATACATTGCCTCGATCCAGCATGGCGCATGCAATCATGCAAACTGCAAGCACAATCAACGAAACGAACGAACCTCCCAGTCCATACATTCCTGCTGTCAATGCTGATGTTGAAGTAGAACGACGGGAAAGGCGCAACGCAACAAAAAGCGGTACAAAACCAACTAATCCTGCAACGATTCCTAAAACGATAGCGAGTGCCATTTCAGTCTTTCTCTTCGAGCCCAAGGCAAATGCCCAAGCCCTAAGAAGCATATATGCCACAGATTTAAGGAATAGGGTGTTTTAGACAAGGTGCGTTTATCCGTCGTGAGTGGTGACGCGAACCCGTTCACTGTTAAATCAAACCGATAATATGCTGATAGTTCTTTACTTTTCATCAATAGATTCGGAGAAGATGCGAAGTTTAATTCCCGACTCTTCGAGTAATTCCATAGCAAGCGGATCAGGATAGGGATCACGATAAATGATTTCAGAAATGCCGGCATTAATCAGCATCTTGGCACACACAACACAAGGCTGCGTGGTGATATAGATAGAAGCACCTTCAATATTGATGCCGTAGCGCGCTGCTTGCAGAAGAGCGTTTTGCTCCGCATGAAGGCCGCGACAAATTTCATGACGCTCTCCGCTCGGTACCCCTAGCTGTTGGCGCAAGCAACCCGTCTCTGAACAATGACGCAACCCTGTTGGCACCCCGTTATAGCCCGTAGCCAAGATACGCCGGTCTTTGACAATAATTGCACCCACACCCCGACGCATACAGGTCGTGCGTGTGCGTACCTCATTGGCAAGCGTCATGAAATACTCATCCCAAGAGGGACGATGATCACTTCCTGGATGAAGATCAGCGGTAATAGATTCACGATCAGTCATAACACGATCCTCCTAATGGCAAGCATTTTTATAAAGCGATGAGTCAATGAGTGCATGCTCTGTCTCAAAAATACGATCCCCCGCATCTCCTAAGCCAGGGATAATGTAGGCCTGATCATTGAGCCCCTCATCAAGGGCGCAGACATACAAAAGGCAGTCAGGATCTTGCGTCAAAACACGCGCAATACCTTCAGGCGATGCCACTAACACCATCACAATAAGCTGCACAGCCCCGCGCTTGCGCAACTCAGCAAGCGCTTCAAGCATAGAACCACCGGTTGCAAGCATGGGATCTACCACCATAACAGGACGTTTGGCTAAATCATCGGGGAACTTGCCGTAATACACCAAAGGCTCATGAGTGCACTCATCTCTAAACATCCCTAAATGAGCAACAGGCGCCATAGGCATGATGTCACTGAGCGCATCCGCCATCGCAAGACCGGCACGCAAAATAGGAACTACCGTTGGTGCAATACCCGCAAGGGTAGCTCCTTGCGCGATTGCAAGAGGTGTTTCAACTTCAACAGGAACTATGGGTAGCGTCGATGTCGCAGGATACGCCTCAAGATACGTCAACTCTTTAACCAAGCGTCTAAACGTTGCACTTGAGGTGTCTTTATCACGCAACAATGTTACTTTATGTGCAACCAGTGGGTTATCAATAATCGTAAGGCGCGCAAGCACATCGTCACTCAGCGCATGTAGAAATCTATTTTGGGCAGGAAAACGATGCGCTAATTCGGTGCGGTTCATAGATAAACCTTTCTATATGGCGATGGGGTGCTTGCCACGTGCACGCGTATGCGCACTACCCCATCGCCTTACTAAAAGCTCTTAGAGAGCTGGACCATACTCAGGATAGAGCGGACATTTCTCAATGAGGGCATCAACTTCGGCGCGAACATTAGCCAAAACTGCCTCGTTGGATGCATTAAAGACTGCACGAGCAATGAGAGAGCCAATTTTGGCAAAGTCATCAGTATCGAAACCACGGGTGGTGCCAGCTGCCGTACCCACGCGGATACCTGAGGTAACAAAAGGTGAGCGAGTCTCATTAGGAATGGTGTTTTTGTTGACGGTAAGCCCAACTGACTCAAGCACTTTTTCTGCATCCTTGCCAGTGATATCGGCAGGGGTAAGATCAACCAGACACAGATGGTTATCAGATCCACCGGATACGAGACGCAAACCGCCCTCAGTCATGGCCTCACCCATCGCCTTATTGTTAGCAATAACGTTATCAATATAGGTAGAGAACTCAGGTTTTAATGCTTCACCAAAAGCAACGGCCTTACCAGCGATGACATGCATCAATGGACCACCCTGCGTGCCGGGGAAAACAGCCTTATCAATCTTTTTAGCAATCTCTTCATCATTAGAGAGAATGAAGCCACCGCGTGGACCGCGCAAGGTTTTGTGGCTCGTGGAAGTTACCACATCAGCGTAAGGCACGGGACTTGGGTGCGCACCCGTTGCGACAAGACCCGCAATGTGAGCCATATCAATCATGAGATAGGCACCAACTGAATGAGCAATTTCAGCCATGCGCTCAAAGTCAATCACACGAGGATAGGCTGATGCGCCAC
Organism: uncultured Eggerthella sp.; assembly: GCA_900542265.1. Lineage (GTDB taxonomy): Bacteria > Actinomycetota > Coriobacteriia > Coriobacteriales > Eggerthellaceae > Anaerotardibacter. Next base: position 65,324 of record UQML01000006.1, read on the forward strand.
CAACAATGAGCTTAGGCTTGTGCTCTTTGGCCAAACGCTCCATCTCATCGTAATCAATGCGCTCGGTCTCAGGGTTAACGCCATAAGCAACAATGTTGTAATCCTTACCGGAGAAGTTAACCGGAGAGCCGTGGGTTAAATGCCCGCCATGATCAAGCGATAAGCCTAAGACCGTATCGCCCAAGCTAATGAGCGCATTATAGGCTGCAAGGTTTGCGTTAGCTCCTGAGTGAGGCTGCACATTTGCAAAGTTTGCACCAAAGAGCTCCTTCGCACGATCACGAGCAAGGTTCTCAACGACGTCAACCTTATCACACCCACCGTAGTAGCGTTTCGAAGGATATCCTTCTGCATATTTGTTAGTAAGAACAGAACCAACTGCTTCCATAACCGCTGGTGAAGTAAAGTTCTCGGACGCAATCAATTCGATGCAGGAACGCTCGCGTCCCAATTCAGCTTGGATAGCTTCAGCGACTTGAGCATCGCTACGAGGTAAAAACGTTAACGCCATGAGATAAGTCCTTTCTTGATCATGGTCGGTAGTTCCTAATATTGTCGGTAGTTCCTAATTATCACTAACTCCGTTATCTTCTGGCCGCTATTCCTGGGCTCCTGCTTCATCAAGATAATCAGCAGCACCCAATACGGCCGTCAAAATAGCAGCTTGGCCAGGTGAATCAAGCACCCAGCGCACATCGACAGTATTACGCTCATTTTCCGCAGGCATATCTACAGGATTATCGGTGTCTTTCTCGAAGGCTTGCTTGACAAGAGATACGCTGATTTCACTTTCAACCGGCTCAAGCTCATCGCACTTGGTCATGAGCATCTGGCCGGCCGTCTGGGCAATATCAGCTGCACTTGTGCCATCATATGCAGCTTGCGACGCATACGACGTATAGTCAATACCCCACGCATCAAGAGCACTTAACAGTTGTTTGGATGTTACTTTAGCTTGTACGGTGGCGCTCATACCATCTTCTGAGACGCTAGCATCCCCGACTTCGAACTTGTAGTCGGTAAGCCAGGTCTTGACCAGCGCGGATACATCAACTCCGAGCGTTGTAAATTGCTCGTTATTGATGAGGTTTTGCAAGGCCTCTTCGTTTTCTTCCTTGGGAGCAAACTGAGATAGGGAGTCTGAAACGGCATTTTTAGCCGCATCGGCATCAGAGGCGCACCCCGTAAAGCCCACCAAAGCAAGACAAACTAAAAGCGCGATAGCACAGATCTGCGTCCGAAGACGTGTCCCAAGATGCGTTGCATTCGCTTGCGATGGGGTTGCTTGCGTGATCATAGGCACCTCAGCTCTTTACTGCGTCGATGCCTGTAAGGCAGTTTCGAGCGATTGTTTTACGGTAGCCACATCGCCAAAAATAGCTTGTGACAAAGCAAGCTTACCTTCATCAGTGATCTCCCAATGATCATCTTGCGAGACAACTTGAATCTCAACAGAGGTGTTAGTGGCATCCTCATTCATGAGGTTATCTTTAAGCACCTGATTGCGTCCCGCATCAATCTGATCTTGGGGCAGCGAGTGGGTACGCTCCATAGCATCGTAGGCCAGCAGCGAGTCAAAGCTTTTGATGAGTGCGCCCGCCAACTGCTTCGAGGTGATATTCACGGTCACACGAACACCGTTCTCCCCTTGCATGTGGGTGTTGCCGAGTGAATAAGAAAAAGAGTCAAGATAAGCTTTTTTATCCTCATCGGAGGTGATGCCAAATTCAGTAAAATCAACTGCATCGTCCTCTGTCAAAAAGCAGGGCTCACCTTTCTTGAAAGCATCAAGCTGGGCAGACACTTCTGCTTTAGCGCGGTCAGGTGGATACGTTCCCCATCCCGTCAGCAAGAAGTCCATACCAACAGTGGCAAGTAAAATGAGGATAACAATAACAATTTTTCCGGCACGACTCATGCTAGCACGCATCCAATTTCATAATCTTAGCAACGCGGTCAGCATGACGCCCACCCTCAAAATCAGTGGTTAAGAAAACATCAACAATTTTCTCGTTGGTAGCCAGGTCCACAAAGCGACCTGAAAGGGTGATGATATTAGCATCATTGTGCTCACGACAAAGCGCCGCAAACTCAGGGGAGGTAATATTTGCCGCACGAATGCCAGCAACTTTATCAGCAGCAAGTGCCATGCCAATACCAGTACCACACACTAAAACGCCACGATCTGCCCTCCCTTGCGCAACATCATGAGCAACACGAACAGCATAATCTGGGTAATCAACACGCTCATCCGTATCAGGACCGCGATCAATTACCTCATACCCCTTGTCAGCCAAATACGCAACGAGCGCCTGCTTTTGCTCGAATCCTGCGTGGTCAGATCCTAGAGAAAGTATCATGGAGCATCCTTTACTAACTTGCCTTTTGTCTATTTGTCTATTTGTCTATTTGTCTTATCACCATGCGTTGTTTAAGAAAACGCACGGATGTCTTCAATAGAGATTGCGCCAACACGCTTCATGATGGGGTGTCCGGTAGTACAATCCACGATGGTGGAAGCAATACCGCTTTTTGGTGCAGGATCATCCTCATCATCCAACGCGATACTAACCGCTTCAAGCAACGTCGAATCAATTTGATCAAACGTGCGTGGTGCTTTTTGCCCTGAGAGATTAGCTGAAGTAGTAGCGATAGGGCAGCCCAATTCAGAAATCAGTTTGAGAGCTTCGGGATTGTTGGGCATACGCATGCCAATAGTTCCTTCAGCTGAACGAAACGCCTCCGGTACCGCATCTGAGGCACGCACAATAATGGTTAGAGGGCCTGGCCAAAACGTACGAGCCAACGCTTGTGCTAATTCAGGCACTACTTTGCCATAGGTAGAAAGATCAGCAATATCAGAAATCAACCATGCGACTGGCTTGCGTTTCTCACGACGCTTGAGTTGATAGAGTATTTCAGGACTATCAGCATCACGCACCGACACACCCATCCCATAGAGCGTATCAGTCGGGAAAATAATGGGTTCGCCCGCTTTGAGAGCATGTAGCGCGATAGTCGGAATATGCACCGATGCAAGGTTGGGGCCTTCGACCTCTTTCAGTTCGTTTTCCATTGCGATTTCCTTAAACCTCACTTACTGCGAAAGTTTCTCAAAATCCTTACAGCTTTGAACCCCTAATTTTAGCATAGTGTGACCACATTACTCCCGCATACACGCGCCGACCAGTGCTTGTGCCACGCGAAGACCATCAACGGCAGCGCTCATAATTCCACCCGCATAGCCTGCTCCTTCTCCACAAGGGTAGAGATCTATATTGGCGATGGGGTTGCCCGGTGCACGATAGGTCTCATCTCGTAGAATTCGCACGGGTGACGATGAGCGCGTCTCGGGTGCAATCATTACTGCTTCAGGTTGTGCAAATCCCACAAGCTTTTTATCCAAAAGTGGAAGCGCACTCGCAAGAGATTCAACTACAAAGTCAGGCAGACACTCCACGAGGGGCGCCTCGACAACACCGCGTTGGTAGGTAGTTTGCGGCAAAGAGTATGCTCCGGCTGCGGTTATAGGAGTCACCTTGTCCGCATCTGCATGGGCTACCCCATCGCCACCTTGCTTATGTTTATAGTGAGCAAGAAATGCGCCAACGGTCTGCGCAGGTGCCTGATAAGGCTTGCCGCCCTGTTTGAGTGAAAGTTCATAGGCGGCCTGCTCTATTGATCGCTGGAAAGCCACCCCTGCAAGTACATCATCACCAGGAAAATCCGTAGGCTCGACGTTAACAAGTAATGCTGCATTGGCATACTTACCGGACCGCGCGTAATTACTCATACCGTTGGTAACAATGCCGCCTTCCTCACTCGCCGCAGCAACAACCTCACCGCCAGGACACATACAAAACGTATACACACTTCGCTTATTGGGCAAATGTACTGCCATCTTGTATTCTGCTGCCTCAAGCGCAGGATGCTCGGCAGCCCTACCCCACTGCGCCGTATTAATAAGCTGTTGAGGATGCTCTATGCGCACTCCCACTGAAAACGGCTTGCGCTCCATAGGCAAATGCGCTTGCTTACAGAACTCAAACGTGTCGCGCGCCGAGTGTCCGCAGGCCAAAACCACCTGCTTTGCAGGAAGAGTAAACCGCTTGTATGTTTTCGTGTTTTCAAGTATGACTACTACATTAGCTGCTGCATTGATCGCTTCGTTGGCTGCCTTGCTGACTGCCGCATTGGTCGCTTCGTTGACTGCCTTATTGCTCTCTTGCGAAAAACCCACAAATTTAGTATGAAACAGAACGGTACCACCTGCCTCTTCAATCTGTTTACGCAACGTAACGACCGTATGCTTAAGCTCGTCGCTTCCAATATGCGGGTGAGCTTGCCACAAAATATCCTTTGGCGCGCCAGCTTCTACAAACCAGTGAAGCACATGGGGCGCAAAAGGATTTTTAATATTAGTCGTGAGTTTACCATCCGAAAACGTCCCCGCGCCGCCTTCTCCAAATTGAATGTTTGAGAAGGGGTCAAGCACACCCGTTTTCAAAAAGCGATCAATGTCGGAAACACGCTCTTCAACCGGCGCGCCCTGCTCAACCAAAATTGGCTTTAATCCTGCGCGCGCAAGATAAAGAGCAGCAAACAATCCTGCCGGTCCAGCACCAATAACAATAGGCGGTAGGATAGAACACCTTGAACAATCAGGAATAGCAAGGGGTACATAGGACTTAGAAGTAGTAACAGCAATCCCCTTTTGATGGGGATGCGTGCCAGCAAGAAGCGCCTCTTCAGCCTGCGCGTCAACAAGTTCCACGTCCAATGTCGCCACAAAATGGACATTGCGTTTCTTGCGCGCATCCACACTCCGCTTAACAACTGCATAAGTGATAAGGTCATCTGGCTTTATTGAAAGCGCTTGCGCAAGCTCACGGCGAAACTGCTTTTGATTGTCAGGTAAGAGCGCATCCAACGAGAGCGCTACATTGGAAATGCGAATCATATAAGAGACTCCCTTGCGTGACGTTGCATAACATTGCGCGCAAGCGCCTCACCTGCAACAATGCCACTTGTCCAAGCCCAATCAAGGTTAAAACCACCACACGGCCCATCGACATCTAATGCTTCACCTGTTATATAAAGTTGTGGCACGATGCACGACTCACACGTTTCAGGATCAAGCACATCAACCTTGCAGCCGCCACGCATCACCTGGCATACTTGATCAGCGGCAATTCCTTCAACCGTGAACACAACATGTTTGCTTGCTTGGGTAATACACTCACACAACGTACGTGCTTTATTAGAGAATAGCCCTGCTGCAAGCGGCACATCACTCCCTATCTGCATTGACGTGCAGACACGTACGGCAATTACGTTGCGTAGCGGCTCGGCAAAAACCCCCGTCAACAACGCATCAATCACGTTCCCTAAGGTCTCCTGCTCGACATCACACTTAGCCGCTTTCCACACCTGGTACGTTTGCATCAGATGACGCATGAGGGCATCACTGCTAAGATCAGGCAGCAGATCAAGTTCAATACGATCCCCGGGCTGTGCAAATCGTGATGCATTAAACACAACAATGCCTGAGATACCATATGATCTAAAGAGTACCTCGCCAACTTCAGTAAAAACGCAACGGTTACTATGACGAGACACAACTCGCAAAGCTACTTGTTGCCGCACCCCGTCAAGCGCGTTATCCCAATGTGCTGCTTCAGGCACATCAGATAGAGTTGCACGCAAAGGGCCCAAAACAGGATGCATAGGAACAAGCGGATGAGAGAGAGCGAGCTGAGGTGTATCATATAATGCACGACCAACTGCCAAAACAATTGCATCAGCAGAGCGGCTAAAGGGGACTTCTTGATATTGAGGCTTTTTGGCCTTTTTCTTCTTGGCTCCTTGACGCACCATCATACCTGCATCAAGCGGAACACTCCGAATACCAGATATCACAAACCGTCCCTCAGGCCTGCGCGAAAGAGTCTCCACACGTGTTTGTGGAACTATTGCTATGTTATACACCTCACACCAAGATAAAAGAGTGTCTAATACGTTGTGTGCCTGATTGGAAACGGGAAACAGCATCCCCTCATGTGTTTTTACTTCACGTCCCAAAAGCCCCAGCGTTGAAAGCCACTCAGGAGCAGGAGCACATTGTTCACAACACGCTGCACGCACTTTCTCAACAAAATCAGCATGGGTATAGAACTGTTCCGCCGTCGCAATCGGATCTGTGCTCGGATCTGTGTTCGGATCTGTACTCGAGCCTGTGCTCGGATCTGTACTCGAGCCTGTGTTCGGATTCGTGCTCACATCCGTGTTCGCAGTCTCATAAATTTTAGTATTGGAATAATTGCAACGCCCATTACCACTTGCCAAAATAGAATGGCCAACCTTGCGCGACGCTTCGTACACCTCAATGCGCACCGCATCCCGCAAGTCATGCGCATCGAGCACTTGCGCCATTCGAATAGCACAAGCAAGACCCGATGCCCCTGCACCAATTACCACCAGATGGAAGGGCGTAATTTGTGTACTCCTGTGAGATTGTTCACTCATGCGTATCTATCCTTATGCTTGCACGTCGATAAACGCTCTCATCATACCAAACAAAAATGAGGGGTTTATACGCATGCACGCACAAACCCCTCATTCAGGTCTAGCTCGAAAGCTTGGCCTGTTAAACCTTTAATAGATTTAGAGCTCTTTTACCCACAAACCATGAAGATTGCAGTTCTCATATACACGAACAGGCTTATCCCCAGGAAGAACCGCAAAATCAGCAACGGGTTCCTCGCCTGGATCAAGATTCTTTACCTGATAACCTTGCTCAGTCTCAAGAACAATAAAAGTAATCCAATGAACATCAAGCATAGGATGCTTTTCGCTGCCAACCTGAACATGAACATTGTTGCCATCAACGGTTACATCAGGAACATGCTTTTCAAGAGCAGCATCTGTGGTATCAGGAATCAGTTCTACCATCTTCTCACCACAGCAAACCAGGGGTACTCCCGCATCATATACTTTGATAGCAATGTTGCCGCAGTGTTGGCATTTATAAAAAACAAGCTTTTTCTTCTCCATGTGTTCTTCTCCTTAATCATTAGGGATCACAACTATTGTCCCTATCATTGCGCAATTTGATGGCGAGGACCTTCTTGCGCATACTTTGTCATATGAGCGTAAACCAAGAGTACAATTCCTGCAATAATAAGCGGGATGGAAAGAAGCTGCCCCATGGTGAACCAATCGCCATATAAATACCCTAGTTGTACATCAGGCAGACGAACAAATTCAACCAAAAAGCGAGCGAGACCATAACCTAGCATAAATACACCCGTAAAAGTACCACGCGGATACGGAGGACGCCTGCGTGACATCACAAACAAGATGACAAACAGAAGAAGTCCTTCCAAAAGTGCTTCATAGAGCTGACTAGGATGACGTGGGATCATCCCTGCCGAACCACCAAATACAACACCCCAGGGAAGATCGGTCGGTGCGCCCCATAACTCACCATTAACAAAATTGGCACAACGGCCAAAGAAAAGACCGAGCGGCGCACCAATAATCACCAAATCCACCAACGAGAGATACGGCATCTTGATGATCTTTGCTGCAATTACACCGCCAACAAGCGCTCCTACAAATCCACCATGAAAGCTCATCCCTCCATGGGCAAAATTGAGAATCTCTAAAGGATGCGCCGCGTAAAGTTCAAAGTTGTAGAACAAGACATACCCAAGCCTGCCACCAATAATGACACCAAGCATGCCAGCAAGAAGCACAGCACAAACATCATCTGCGCTAAAACGCACTTTCCAGCGCTTAGCGACAAAATACATAACAAGTATGGCGAGCAAAAAACCTACGATGTAGGCTATTCCATACCAGCGCGCAGTAAACGGGCCAATAGAAAAAGCTACCGGATCAAGCATATGGTAAATATCATTTAGCATATGCCCATACTACTCTAAGTTTTACGTGATTATGCTCAGATGCTAGTTTTTTCCCATTCCAGCATTAACTGAATGCGCAACGCTTTCAACCTGCTCGCGCAAAGACAAAGGGATTCGTTCTACACTCGAAAATTCTTCATTACAAAAGTTGCATTTCATCGTAAACAGTCCATGGTCTTCAGAAAGAACCATCAATGACGAGTAGGTATTCAGATCAAGCGGCCTACCGCATGTTGGGCATAAGACAACATTGTCACCCATGATTAACTCCTTGTGCTCGGGCTTCGCACAAATGCTCAAAGGCCAGCACCCGATTTGCCGACTTGAGCTTTTCTCTAATTAAGCAACATACACGATACTCTTTTGCTTAAATTGTTCACACGGGCTTCACAAAACTGTAGCCAAGTTATTACATTCCGTTTCTTGACCTTCAGCCAAGCATAAAGCCAGACATAAGGTCAAACACGAGAGCCAGACATAGGCTCAAGCACGCAATCGAGCACGAATAGCCAAAGAAAAAAGGGAGTTGACATGCGTCAACTCCCAAACCCAGACACATATTTGTCCTATAACCCGCGCTAGAGCGTTGGAGCATGCGTTAAGAAAAACTCACAGGTCTTACAGATGTCTTTTACGCATTCAGTATGATCAATATCATCACGAAACAACAGATCAAGATCAGTGGTCACCTTGCGTGTTGGACGATCACATAATGAATAATTGCAATCTGCAGGACAGGTTGCCCCCGGTGTGTTATGAGGACACCGTGATTGCATCTCCTCATCACATCCACGTGTTTTCCAACAAACCGCCATGTAGCCTCCTTGCTCTTACCCCGTTACTCTTATTGCACGTAGTGCATTTTTACAAGCACGTGATATTACTGAGCGGGCACAACGCGCGTTACGCCAGGAACACGATCTTTCAAAATGCGCTCAACGCCATTAGCAAGTGTCATCTGAGACATAGGACATCCTTTGCAAGCGCCTTGGAGTTCTACGGTCACGACCCCATCGTCAGACACATCAACCAAAGACACATCGCCACCATCAGCTTGCAAAGAGGGACGAATAAGCTCCAATACTGCAGCTACATCTGATTTTTCTACCATAGCTATACACCTCAATCGTAGTAAGACGCGATTAGCGCCATGCCTTGCAAGCACAACAAAGCGTCATTACAAGCATGGCAGGCAAACGCGTCAAGTTCTTAATCACAAGCGATTTTAGCATGCTTGAGCACTCAACTCGCGGACAACACGGCCAACTTGAGCAAAGTCCTCAAAGAGCACATCTCGCTTAGCCCGATCATAAATTGCCGCAGCAGGATGATAGACCGGCATAACGGTAAAACGCCCCACTTGATGAATAGTGCCGTGCAAATGCGTAATGCCAATTCCAGTTTTCATAATGAACTGCGTGGCAAAGTTGCCCAAGGTAACAATCACTTTCGGATTGATCGTACGCGTCTGTTCACGCAAAAAGTCAGCACAAGCCTCAATCTCATCCGCACGCGGATTGCGATTCCCCGGCGGTCTGCACTTAATCACGTTGGCGATAAAGACATCCTCACGCTTGAGATTGGCCGAATCCAAAAGCTCATTAAGAAACTTGCCTGCAGCACCCACAAATGGCTCACCCTGCAAATCCTCATTCTTCCCCGGAGCCTCTCCGACGATAAGCACATCAGCATGTGGATTACCTGCGCCAAAAACTACCTGTGTACGGCCCTCACATAGATCACACCGATGACACGCTTCAACCAGAGCACGTATATCATCAAGCGGAAGCGGCTGTTTATGGATTCCTCCTTGAGAAGCAGATACGGAGGATGCTGCTCTCTGGGAAGACTCCTCGTTTTGTATCATATGTTCCATCATACCAACCCCCTTGTGGGCAGACTTTTATCCAAAATAGCGCGGCATGCGATGGGAAAAACCAATCGTCACCTCATGTTGAATGGTCGCAGCTTTCTTTGCCATAGTATCAATAGAACAATCAACACTCGGATGAGGACCAGCAATCAAAACCTCATCGCCAATTTGAGGATTAGGACGAACACGCGACACACGGCGCAAGTCAATCTCAAACATGCACTGATCCATACAAATATTTCCCACTTGATGAACCGTTTGATCTTGCCAAGCAAAATCAATATTTCCAGACAGGAGACGAATAAGCCCATCGGCATAACCAATAGGAACAGTGCAGATCTTAACAGATCCCGGCGAGCGATAGTTCATACCGTAGCTCACCCCCTCACTCATGGCAGGTGTCATAACATTGGTAATACGCGCATGAACACTCATAGCAGGCTTCAGGTCAATAAAACGATGAGTATCAGGAGCAGGATGGTAACCGTAGAGCGAAATACCTAAGCGCACCATATCAAAATGCGTCTTAGGGAACCGGTAGATTGCTGCGGAATTATCGCAGTGCACAATACCAGGATTAACACCCGCAGCTTCAAGGGCGCGCATCGCCTCAACAAACCGACGGATCTGAATTTGGAAGTCGAGCGTCTCAAGCGCATCAGCCGTAGCAAAGTGAGTAAAGCACCCTTCAAGCTCAAGTCCACGATGAAAGCTAATCTGCTGCATGAATTCAACCACATCTTCGGCTAGCACGCCAATGCGATTCATGCCAGAATTAACAACCAAGTGATAGGGTGCTTTCGTGCCATGCTGATCTGCGATCTCACCATATGCTACGGCAAAATCAGGCGTATAAATTGAAGGCATAATATGGTAATAAAGTAAAAGCGGAATTGCCTCAATAGGAGGTTCCGACAAAAGCAAAATGGGCTCACGCAAATCTGCTTTACGCAGCTGGATACCCTCATCAACCGTAGCCACTCCCAGATACGTTGCCCCCGAAGTAACAGCAGTTTTTGCCACATCAACCGCCCCGTGCCCATAAGCATCAGCTTTTACCACCGCAAGCAAACGAGTTGCATTAGGGAGCAAGCGGCGCGTTGCCATTACGTTGTGCTGAATGGCCGAACGATCAACTTCAACCCATGACCAGCGCCTATCACGTCCGTCAATCCGATCAAGAATTTCCTCTTTGAACGGCTCCTTTTTAGCCTCATCAGCCGCTTCTTTATCACGCGTATACTGGTAGTTGCTCTTCTTGTTCTTAAAGGCAGCGGCGGTGAATCCGTTGATCATCTCATCCAATGCTGATTCTCCCTTGATTCTTTCACACAATTATTTTTCAGTATACACAAAGCGACTCCTCTCACCCAGACAGGCTTAAGGAGTCGCTTTATGGGGCTTTCTTATGGCGATAGAGTTCGCGTGAACTCGCACACCCATTCAGCATACAGGTTTACTCAGCGGAAGCAATTGTGCTCATTTCCTGAGTCAATTGATCAACGTTACCCACAATAGCACCAGCCAATGCTTCTTCGCCATTTTGAGTAGGAACCCATTGACCTGTTTCGGAGTTCATCTCTACCGTCACGGTAGACTCAACTGGTTCGTCTTTTGCCAGCTGATCAAGAATCATTTGAACCATGTGATTTTGCATATCTGCTTGGCTTGCTCCACTTAAAGCCGCACCCATGGCATAACTCATAATGTCAGGCAAAGCATGAGAAATAGCGGTCGTAATCTGCTTAGAGGTGATCTTTACTTCAACCATCATATTGTCATTTGAGGTATCTTTAGTGACGCCTAATACCTCATAACCAAAACCTTGAGTCCATGAAGACATAAACTCGTCAGGGTTTAAGCCCATCTGCTCAAATTCAGCCATATCTGCTGCGGCAAAATCCTCAGAAGAGCCATTCTTGAAGTCATCCAGATAGCCTTTAAGTGCATTTTCTGCTTGCTGCTCATCTGACTCGCACCCCGCTAACGCAAACATCCCCATACACGCAATCAAACAGGTAATAAGCGCCAGTGCTATGCGCTTAGAAAATTTCTTTGTCTCGATCATCCCATTTTCCTTTCTCCCCCATGATACGCACACTATGACACATCCAGCATGTGTAACACACCAAACCATATGCCACACCTACAACAAACATGCGCCAAATGCGTAGTATATCGTTCTATTCTACCCTGCTTTTGGTACCAACAGAGGCAAAAATCGTAAGGAAGTTGTCAGGTTGTTGACTGAGAACACCCTATTGCTTCCTCCCTTGCTTAAAGAGAAGCATTAGAACTTCCCAATACATACGCTTAGAGTGCCCACGTTTAGAGTTTTCGATTTTTGAGGGCATTTTTGACGAGATTGGACTTTCTGCGAGGGTCACTCGGCTGGGTAGCCTCATCGCTCGCATGAAAAGAAGCCAGAAACCTCACACAAAGTACCAGTTTTGTCACGTTATTAGACAAGTGTTACATAAAAGCTCCGCCTCAGTAGAACGAGGTAGTTGGGCAGGCTCGCTAAAAGTCTTATCTTGTCACGCGAGGCGCTAAAAACAAAAAAGAATGTGCCCGTTCTCCATATTGTCTCGTGCTGACAAGTTTTCACCTGGTTCAAACAACACATGAAACAAAAAAGAGAGGAAGCTCGTTGAACTCCCTCTCTCAAATCTAAACGCATATGATCCTCTGCCCGTTAGGCAGATTGGCATTCAAACATATGACCAAACATACACCTGAACATACGTCCAATCACGCGCGTATGCTAAAGCTTAGCGATCAATGTTGTAGAAGGCATTCTTACCTGCGTACTGGCCGGCCTCAGCAAGCTCCTCCTCGATGCGGATGAGTTGGTTGTACTTAGCAACACGGTCAGAACGACAAGGAGCGCCCGTCTTGATTTGACCAGCATTAGTAGCAACGGCCAAGTCAGCAATGGTGGTATCTTCAGTCTCACCAGAGCGATGAGACATAACACATGCATAGCCTGCCTGCTTTGCCATCTGGATTGCTTCCATGGTTTCAGTCAATGAACCAATTTGATTAACCTTGACGAGAATAGCGTTAGCACAACCAAGTTCAATACCCTTAGCAAGACGCTCGGAGTTGGTTACAAACAAGTCATCGCCAACGAGCTGCACGTGATCACCAATGCGATCAGTCAAAGCTTTCCAGCCATCCCAATCTTCTTCAGCCATGCCGTCTTCGATGGAAATAATAGGATACTTGTTAACTAAAGCCTCCCAGTAATCAACCATCTCAGCACTCGTAAGCTCGCGACCTTCACCCGCTAAAACATACTTGCCTGTCTCAGGATTGTAGAACTCAGTTGAAGCAGGATCCATGGCAAACATGATGTCGGAACCGGGCTGATAACCTGCTTGCTCGCACGCCTTCATGATGTAGGTCAAAGGCTCTTCATTGGTAGTGAAGTTAGGAGCAAAGCCACCCTCATCACCAACACCGCCACCTAAACCGGCATCATGCAAAACCTTTTTCAAGGTGTGATAAATCTCAGCACACCAACGCAGTGCCTCAGCAAACGTAGGAGCACCAACAGGCATAATCATAAACTCTTGGAAGTCAACATTGTTGTCAGCATGCTCGCCGCCATTCAAGATATTCATCATTGGGGTAGGAAGCAAATTAGCATTTACACCGCCCACATATTTGTAGAGAGGAAGCTCGGCGGATTCTGCAGCTGCTTTTGCAACAGCAAGCGATGCGCCTAAAATTGCATTCGCACCGAAGTTTGCCTTGTTCTTGGTGCCATCAAGTGCAAGCATTTCCTTGTCGATTGCGCGCTGGTCATCAGCTTCCATACCAATTAAAGCATCAGCAATTTCTTCATTAACATGACCAACTGCCTTTAAGGTACCCTTACCCATATAGCGATCAGCATCACCATCGCGCAACTCAACTGCCTCGAAAGCACCCGTGGAAGCACCTGATGGTACTGCAGCGCGGCCCATAGAGCCATCGTCAAGAATTACCTCAACTTCAACGGTTGGGTTGCCGCGTGAATCGAGAACCTCGCGACCAAAAACATCAATAATGGTTGCCATGATGAGTTTCCTCCTGAGAGATAGTTTCACAAACGCTCTTATGATACCACTGATCGAATGAGGCCGTTGCGCGTAATTACTAGAGCCAAACCGCAAGCACAATAAAAACCAGACAGAGGGTAGTTGTCGCACACACTTGCGAGGGATACAACGTAAGATTATTGAGCGAGGAACGCTTTATACGCGCTCCATAGCAACGTGCCTCCATAGCAACTGCCATCCTATCAGCTTGCCTAAAGAGCATGACGAAAAGTGGAATGAATACATGCATCCACGCCATAACTTTTTTCCAGACTGAACCTACATCAAACTGTGCTGCACGCGCACATTGAGCACGTTTAATTACTTGCGTCTGCTCTGCCACAAGCGGAATAAAGCGCAAGGCCAGCGTGGCAATCATGGCAGCATCATCGACCGGAAATTTGAGCGCACGCAACGGAGACAAGAGTGCAATGAGAGCCCTAAGAATACTCTCATAAGAAGTAGTAAGCACAACAATAAACGTTGCTATAAACAAAAACCAAATACGTAAAACATAGAGCGCCCCCTGTTGTGCCCCCGCAACACTGAACTGAATAGGGAGCGCAAAAGGTGGAGCGATAGACAGCACCGGCAGCGTAATAGACGACACAGGTAACGCAGCGAATGACACAGGGGTCTGCTCCGTTTGCGCACTTACCTGAGTATCTGCCTGTACCGATACGGGATCATAAACGAACGCATTGCAAAGCCAGATGATGAGAAGAATCACCAAAAGCGGAATACTTAAAACAAGGAGTTTGCACGGATGAATACGACCCATCGCCATGCTCAGAATAAGCGCACATGCACAACCGCCCAGTCCAATCCAGGTATCGATACAAAGAATACACACCGAACAGATAAATAAGGCGATGAGCTTACAGCGAGGATCAACTTTGGCCAAAAGCGTTGATGGAGCTTGTCCTACTGATAAGTATCCCGCCATGATTATGCCTTGAAATCGCTGGGAGTGTCATCCTCTGCTGCTGCACACGGGAGTTCTGGAATTGCCTCGGAATCCTCAAACTCATCAAGTTCCCGCTGTTGTTCTTGCTGCAAGGGCTCTGGATAGTTGCCCTCTAAGATGTCTTGCACCGCTTCGTGAACTTCATATTCCGTTATTTCGAAATCATCAGTATCCGCATATTCGCCTTCAAAAGTCGACCCTTCTGGCAACAGCATCATGTCTTGTCCCAAAAGACCACGCATAAAGATGCGAATAGCATACATGCCAGAGATAACCGACTCAAAAATATCGCGCGGCATTGAGGCCATAAACATAAAAAAGATTTCGGCAAGTGCAGCGTTAATCTCATCCATAAGCTCGCGGCCATCGAGCGTGAGACTCACGCTGTAAGAGCGTTTGTCATGCTGGTTGCGATGGCGCTCAATCAACCCGCGCAGAGCAAGCTTATGGAGCACTGGCGTCAAGTTAGGACGCTGGACGCCCAGACGTTCGCAAAGCTGAGCGGGTGTGAGCGTCTTGTCGTGATCAAGCTCCATGAGAAGCTCTAACTGTTGCGAGGTAAGTTGGTAGGTTTTCAAGATCGGCGCGGTCAATCCATGCAGGAGCATTTCAAGCTCTCGAATAGACCGAAACGCTTCACGCGGAAATTCTTGGGCATCCATATAAACGCCTTCTAGGATTTCTTGATGGTCTGATTACCGCATTTGGGGCAGGTAATCTTAAGCATTCCTTTGCCTTTGGGGACAGAAAGACTCTGTCCACACTTTGAGCACTTGAAAGTGAGCGTGTCCGACTCGATAGTTGTAGCCTCAATCACTACCCCATCGTCACCTTCATGAAGAGTTTGTTGAGCCCCGTCCTTAGCACGCTTATTAGCGCGTTTTTGATCACGATCATTTTTGCGAGCCTCACGGGCGGCCATCTTTTGAACGCGCTCGGCCGCTTTTGCTGCGTTGCGATCAGCCTGTCGCTTGTTTGCATCTGTTTTAAGCGCATTACGTCGCGCCCACCAAGCGCGCGGCTTTACCATGAGTGAGCTATACACTTGAAACTCACGCGTGCGCGCAGGAATATTGCGCGAAAACATCCTAAACGTTCCGTACACCATAAGCGCTAACGCAAGCAGGGAAAGAACGCTTGATGAGAGGAAGAAATTAAGCACGACAATTACTGCAGCCACAATCATGAGTACCTGCGTCAAGCCATCGACTCCGTAGCGCCCCATCATCCAGCGCATCATTTTGTATTGAAATTGAGGATCGGGTTGAGGTGGTTGCCTCTTTTGTCCCGATTTATTGTTTTGCCCAAAAGCCATGAATCTACCGTTCTTATGTAAGTGAAACTGTCGTAAGTGAAACTGTCGTGCCATTTTTAGTTATGAAGTATAACTTATCTTACTCAGCATAAAGGATGACATCAACTTAGTTATACACTATAACCATATCCAAATGCCTAACTGAATCCTTTATTTGTCAGCTAAATGCTTATCTAACAACCGAATTCTTTATCTAGCAGACCCATCGCCAAAAAAGAAAGCCAACGGTTCATTACCGTCAGCCTTCTCTTTTTTGTATGTATGCGTTGTCGTTATTACAAACGCTCAGTAAGCTTGATGTCCACTGCCTGTTTTGGATTTTATCCCCTCCCCAAAAACTAGCAGTCACATGCGATTGCTTACCAATTCCCGCATGATTGCGGATCCGAGATTAGAACTCAGTTTCAACCTGAACTGCTAAAGCAATAATCTCAGGGAGCAAATCACCTTTCAGATCCATCTCAACCAAAGCTGCGGCCTGTGCATCATCAGATGCCTTCTCATCCTTCAAAACCTTCTCGAAGTGAGCCAATTTGTCGCCGCTCAAATACTTGGTGATCAAGCCTGCATAATCGAGCAAGATTGCCAATGCGCCATCATAAGGACTCATAACGTATCCGCCATCTTTAGCGGTGTTAGTGTTATCAGGAACCTCATTCTGAAGAGCGCCATACATGTAGTCGATCCAAGATTGAGCAGCACCAGGATCTGCTACATAAGTAACGAGTCCATCTTTTTCTGCTCCAGATTTAACAGCAGCAAGAGAGGTCTCGAGCTGTGTGCAAAGCGCACGCATAATAGCATTGTAGCCTTCTGGATTTGCAGGAGCATACTCTTTAGCAATGTCGCCAAGAGTTACTGACCCATTCTTGCGAATGAAGTCATAAACGATCTTCTCAGGATCATCAATATTATCAAGAGCAAACTTCTCAGCAGTGATTGTTTCGCCCTTAACCTTGATGATATGAAGTGCTTCAAGATCAAATACCAAAGCAGCTGCAAGTGCCTTTGCGACTTTCTCATCGCTTGGGAGAACACCGTTCTCGTCTAAAGCGCATACGACATAACGACGCGCAAGTTTTGTTGCATCCATGACTAATCCCTTCCTTGTCATCAATAACTTTGACACTTAAAACTTTAGCTTTTGTTGAACCATGTAAAGACCAAACACGATTCTCGTAATAATCCCGTTGCATTCGGGATACTTTGCGGACAAGGTTGCAACAAAAAGCTGAGTAAATTGCCAAACATCAACCACGAAGAGGAATCATTAAAAACGCACAAATATACGCAGATAAAGAAACAGGGGCTGAAAGCTTTAAGACTTCCAACCCTGTTGACGTATTGCTTTAGAAAAGCTTTTGCTTTCTTTCTTTCTTTATTTATGCCTTGCTAGTCATGCTTACGACTGCGGCGAGCAACAATGTAACCTGACACCACTAAACCAGAACCCAGTGCACAAACAAGCAATGCTAAAATTACCGATGCATCATCCCCTGTCTGAGACAACACACGCTTTACAACCCGCTCGGCGTCTGACTCAGGAGCTGGCTCGGGTGAGAGAATTTTAACCCATGCATCTCCACTGATTTCTTCTCCCGTAACAAGGCCATCACCTACTGCGTCAACGTCATTGGAAACGTCGCCACCATCAGCTGGCTTGAATAATGTTGCTTCGTAGGTAAGCTTCCAAGTTTCCCCACCTTTTACTTCGGGGATTACCACAGAAATAACACGCTCATCTGCGTTATAAGCATCAGCAGGAATACGCTCAACCGTGCCATCAGGATGAATGAGTTTAATGGAACGCAGGCTCAACTCATGACCATCAGACATCACATCACGAACCTCAATATCCTTCCACACCGTTGCTGGCATGTCATTGCCCACTTCAATGGTGTATTCCAAAAGATCTCCCTGATAGAAGTTGCCGTCATCGCGGTCTAAGTTAGCAACACTTTTTTGGACGATGGGCACGGGTGTTACATATTTCACCCAACCCGTGGGGAAGACATAGCCTGAATCAAGAGGGCCAACAATCTCATCTTCAGGATCTACTCCATCGACAACTGCCTTTACTCCAATATTGTGATCTTCAGGAGTTGCAGGATCTACCGAATTCTTATTGATGATTGCATCAAAGGTAAGTACCGCAGACTCCTCACCGGGAACCTCGCCCACCGGAATCTTGATGGTGCGTGTATCGGGGTCATATACATCAGGGGTAAGCTTAATAGTGCCACCCGCTGGCGTTACCAATGTGAGTGTGTCAGAAAGAAGCGTCAAACCATTAGGAATCTCAATAGTGATTACGCCATCCTCCAGCACCGAGTAAGGTGCTTTGTTGGTGAGGTCAACCGTATAGCCGAGTACATCATCCACCATGGCATCGACTTTATCACCACGCGTCTTGTTGGTAACTGTAATGGTCACCTCAGGATCAGGATTAGCCGGAAGAACATCATCGCCACCCACGGGAAGTTCCTCTTCAGGAACTACAGGACGCGGCGTGCCATCGGGATCAGATCCTGACGTCTCTACTTTGGTAACAACATCAGCATCTTCATCTACCGCCTGAGAATTAACCTCCGTCTCATAGATTACTTCGTATTTCTCTCCGCCCTTAATATCTCCAACCGGAACCTTAAGCGTCTTGGTCTCGGGATCATAAACATCCTTTGGATCAAGCTTGGTTTCGGTTCCGTCTGGTGCTTTCAAAACAATCGTGTCAGGCTTTAAAGTAACTCCATCAGGAATTGGGGCGGTAACCACCACGCCTTTCCATACGCTGTCAGGAGAATCGGCGATATTTTCAGGTGTGATGGTATTTTTGAGCACGTCTCCCACTTGAACCGTCTTGTGATCAGGATCCGTAATGTTATCTACTGTGACCGTAACCTTCTCAACAGGCTTTGGCGTCCAAACCGCATAGTAGGTCATATCCTCATCCCAAAGCTGATCGGTATCTTTAAAGTCTGCCGCTTTAGCTTCAGGATCTTTTGCCCAGCCCATAAAAGAATAGCCCTCACGTGTAGGGTTGTCAGCAGGAACCGTCATGGTATCAAGCGCATGGTGGGAACTATCAACCGCCTTGTCAGTTCCATCAGCAAATGCGCCCTGGTTAGCATCAAACGTTACCGAACGAGGGGCGAGCGCCCAGTTGCCATACACGGTGGTGTTGCCTTGGATGGGGGTTTGATCGGTAAAGTTAACTACATTATTAGTCCCATCGCCCGCATCAGTACTCCAACCTTTAAAGTCATAGCCTGCCGTTGCGGGATTGTCAGGAGTATTTTCTTGACGATTGGCCGCACCCGGATAGTAAGTAGCTGCCACTGTGTCACCCGGTACGTAAGCGCCAGGATCATAGAAGTATGTACCCCGCGATACATCAGCTTGCGCCACAGCGGTTTCTTCCGATTGGGTAGCAACACCCGCATTTTCATCTACCTTGACCGGACTTACCGGATTCTCAGGCAACGTCAGATTCTCAGTATTTTGCATATATGTCACTGAGAAAGTCTCAATAACATCCAGATATTTCACGCTTTCAAGATAAGCGCCGCCTTCACCCTTGGCATACCAATGATACGTAAGCTTGTATTTGCCAAGATCCTTTGTCTCAGCATTACGCTTGTAGAGAAGAAGACTTTTGAGGTCATCAGTAAGCTCAAGCTCTTGCCACGTACCATCTGCAGCTTGCTTTGGAACAAGCACATTTACCGTACCTTTAACAGTAGAAAGCTCTACCCCTGAAAACTCTTCGTTGTTAGCAGGAAATGCCTCAGTGTTGAGTTTCCCTCCTGCTAAATCCACTGCGCTACCAATACTGAAGTTAACTCCTTTGCGATGGTCATAACGCATGAAGTCAGAATACTTATCTGAATCTAAGGGGCGGGATCCCTCAACAGCAACATAGGCTGTATGGTCAACGCCCGCCGCTGTTGCTACTGACAACGTTGTTGTAGGAACAAGACGCAAACGGCGTGTTCCGGTTGCGTACACGCTTTTATCTGATGGATTAGGGTAATACTTGACATAAACAGTCGTCCAACCAATTCCTGGTGCCAAACTTGCAACCGAATAATCACTCTGATTAAGAGTAATAACCGGAATATTTTCCATGCCACTCACTGATGACTTATTATCATCAGCCTTCCATGACACTGCAAAAGACGAATCCTTAACCATCTCATCATTAGTAAAGGGGAACAGATAGGTAATATTGCGTACCGTATCGTAATTAGTATCCTCATAATCACCATTTGAAGGATAGAGCATAGCGGTACAAACCGAAGCCATCGAATAAGCTTTGATTGTACTTACGCTTGCTGCAGGGAAATTTTCAGCATTTGCAAACACTTTGAGTTGTGGGTAGACACCATCTTTAGCAACCCATAAATCAGATGACAATCCAGGCATTTGCGATAGCGCATTAACACCAGACATCTCGCGCGTTAATTTGCCTGTAATAGCAGGAGTATTTGCTGCAGCAGCTACAACTGTACCTACCCCTTTTCCATTCTCTTCTCGCGCCGTTGTTTGCTTATCGTAATAACAATTCTGGAAACGTGCACTATTGGAATTTCCGACAAATCCACCAACACTAATCGCATTACCAGCAGTTGTTAGCGCTCCAACTTCACCCGCTGCATAACAGTTAGTGAACGTAATATTTCCATCTGCATTTCCCACAAAGCCACCCATATTGGATGCTTCATTTTGCATACCAGTCATGGTAGTTGAGTAGCAGTTGGTGTATTTAGACGGAAGTGCGCTTGTTCCGCCAGAAGATCCATCACCCAGAAAGCCTCCTACAGTTGTTGATCCTTCAACAACACCAGATGCTACGCAATTTTTAAACCCGTTATTGAAATGATTAACGCCTGAGAAGACTGAGGTTTGTGAATTGCCATACATGGTAATATTGCAATAGCAGTTTTCCACATAATCGTATCCTGGGCAGGACACGAAACCACCAGAATGACCCGCGGTAGAAACCGTTACCCCGTCGACCGCATATGAATTACTCACATACGATCCCCATAACGGCCCTGTAAAGTTACCAATACAACTTGCACCATAAGTATACACACGCTCTGTACGACATTGATCAATGCGCGTCGCATACGAATTAATTGGATCTCCTGCACCATCAACTGCTTTGTATGCGTCGCCAATGCCCCATCCAACGGCAAGAGCTCCAACAAAATCATTGCCTTTTACAAGCGAATCAATAACAGCAACATTAGTGATAGCACCAGCTCTGAAGTTTGCAACCGCAACTGAATATCCTTGGGTTCCACCATTAGCGCGAACATCGGCATAACGGAAACTTAGGTTCTTCATTTCAAAATTTGGATTATTGTTATATGAAACAAAACCAAGCCCGTAGCTTGTATAACCACTCGTACCGCCATATAGCTTCATGTTGTAAATCGTATGTCCATTGCCGTCCATGACAATAGGTTCTGTTGTATTAACAAGTGCAGTCGGCGACCAAATAAGATCATCTTCGCCGCCTAAGTCTAAATCTGCAAGAAGCTTAAAACTTTTTAGAGCATTGTCGGGCTGTGAGCATACCCAACGTAATTCTGATGGATTATTAATAAGATATGGATTACTAGCAGTGCCATCTCCTGTTACTGGCTTAACCGAAGAGATACCATCCCACGACATAAGACCCGTTGACTTGTCCAGATTGGCAAACTTGGTCTCGCAATCCGACCACATACGACTTAAATATTGTTGCCATGTTTCTGCATGAGCTTGTTGCGGGCTAAACGCAACACCGCTCAATGTAATAAGGCACGCGCAGAACATCAGCAGGACAATCTTTACAGGATTTCTTCTCTCCTGTTTCACAACAGTATTCACTTTAGACTCCGCCCGAATAGAGTAACCACAAAATTGTAATGATCACTATTTATACTGTCATGAAATCATATTGTCAATGTAACGAACCTCATGTCGCATTTTTACAAATGTTTCTATTTTGCTGAGTCTGACAGTAAAGCATACCCACAACAAAAATGCCGCACCCCTCATTCGGAGCACGGCATTCAATTCATTATGATGAAAGATCAGAAGTGCTTAACAGCCAGAGGTTCTGACTTTAAAGCTATAAGCCGTCTTACTCAGCTTCCTTTTTCTCTTCCTCAGCAACAGCAACCTCATCGTCAGCGATAACGGCACCGTCAGCCTCTTCAGCAGCCTCAACCTCTGCATCAGCAGCAGCTTCAACTTCCTCAGCGCTAACCTCTTCAGTTGCCTCTTCTTTTGCTTCTTCCTTCTTAGGAGCAGCAGCCTTCTTTGCTGGCTTCTCGGCTGGCTTCTCAGCCTTCTCCTTCTTAGCAACAGGCTCAGAGCAAAGTTCCATGATTACTACAGGAGCGTTGTCACCTTTACGGTTACCAAGCTTGTAGATACGGGTGTAGCCGCCCTGACGGTCAGCGAACATGCCCTGCTCTACCTTCTCAAAAACCTCACGTACGAGCTCTTTGTCACCAAGTGCAGCAATAGCTAAACGACGGGAATGAAGGTCGCCCTTCTTTGCCCAGGTAATGATCTTGTCGACGTCAGGACGGATCTCCTTAGCGCGAGCCTCGATCGTCTTGATACGGTCGTTAAGGAATAAAGCTTGGACTAAGCTTTTCTTCATTGCCTTGGTATGAGATGAATCAGTACCAAGCTTACGACCCTTCTTGTTGTGCCTCATTCTTATATCTCCTAAAGCTTCAAATTGAGGTCCATAGAAATGAGCTTATCCTTCACTTCTTCAATGGACTTCGCACCAAAGTTTCTAATATTGAGCAAGTCATTCTCAGAGTACTCAACCAACTGACGTACGGAATGAATGCCAGCACGCTTCAAGCAGTTGTAAGAACGTACGGACAAGTCCAAGTCCTCAATCTGCTTATCAAGTTCAGCATTGGTCTCTTGATTCTCAGGAGCAAAGATAGAAACTACCTCGCCTTCCTCATCCTCAACAACCTCATCGAGCATCATAAATGCGCCCATGTACTGATTGATAATATTAGCTGCACGACAAATTGCCTCAGTTGGATTGATTGAACCATCGGTTTCAACCTCTAAAATGAGCCTGTCGTAGTCGGTACGTTGACCAACACGGGTATCTTCTACCATCATCGCGCAGCGACGAACTGGTGAGAAGAGAGAATCGACATGGATAATGCCGATAGGATCTTCAGTGCGCTTGTTGCGCTCAGCAGACACATAACCGCGACCAACGCCAATGCGGATGGTCATGTCAAGCATGCCGCCATCAGCAACAGTAGCAATAACATGGTCGGGATTAATGAGGGTAAACTCAGTAGGAACCTCAAGATCTGCACCGGTTACGATGCAAGGTCCTTCAGCATGAACATGAGCAGTTGCCTCAGTAATATCGTTATTGAGCGCACTGAAAACCAAACCTTTGACATTCAAGACGATATCAGTAATATCCTCGATAACGCCTTCAGCAGTAGTGAACTCATGCTGAACACCATCGACCTGAATAGCCGTTGCTTTTGCTCCATCCAATGAGGAGAGAAGCACACGACGCATACAGTTACCAAGGGTGTATCCATAGCCACGCTCGAGCGGCTCAACGATGAAGCGAGCAACAGTATCGGTTACTTCTTCAGTCGTAACTGTCGGCCTCATGAACTCTGTCATATCTTATAAGCCTCCTTAATAAAACCGCGATGGCTTTGATTACTTTGAGTAAAGTTCGACGATGAGCTGTTCACGGATGTCAAGATCAATCTGATCACGCTCAGGGAGAGCAAGAACGCTACCCTGAAGCTTCTCGATATCAACTTCGAGCCAAGCTGGAACAAGACGACCTTCGTTAGAAATAAGTGCACTCTTAATAACCAAGAGTTCTTTTGCCTTAGGAGCTACAGAAACAAGATCGCCTGGACGAACGCGGAATGATGGAATATCAACGCGCTTGCCGTTTACCTGGATATGACCATGGGTAACGATCTGACGAGCTTCTTTTCTGGTCTTAGCAAAACCAAGACGAAATACTACGTTGTCAAGGCGAGACTCCAAGATGCGCATAAGGTTTTCACCAGTAACGCCTGGCATAGCCTTTGCCCTGTCAAAGTAGCCATGGAACTGCTTCTCCAAAACACCGTAGACAAACTTTGCCTTCTGCTTTTCACGGAGCTGCATTCCGTATTCTGATTCTTTACGACGACGCTTAGGCTGGCGATTAGACTCTTTCTTAGAGCTGTAGCCCAAAACTACTGGATCTAAGCCGAGTTGACGGCAGCGCTTAAGCACCGGAGTGCGATTAATTGCCATAATAAATCGATCCTTTCATTTAGACGCGGCGACGCTTCTTCTGGCGACAACCGTTGTGTGGGATGGGCGTGCAATCCTGGATTGAGGAAACCTCAAGACCTGCTGCCTGAAGAGAACGGATTGCAGTCTCACGACCAGAACCAGGACCCTTTACATAAACAGCAACCTTCTTGAGACCATGCTCCATAGCAATCTTTGCTGCAGCTTCAGCTGCCATCTGAGCAGCGAATGGAGTGGACTTACGAGAGCCCTTGAATCCAACGGTGCCTGCAGATTGCCAAGAAATCACGTTGCCCTGAGGATCGGTGATTGAAACAATGGTGTTGTTAAAAGTTGATTTAATGTGAGCCGCACCAACAGCAATATTCTTACGCTCTGAACGCTTAATGCGAGTGCGGACGTTTTTCTTAGCTGCCACTTGTAGCTACCTCACTTCTTCTTTCCGCCAACTTGCCTACGTGGTCCCTTGCGGGTGCGTGCATTTGTGTGGGTGCGCTGTCCACGAACAGGCAAGCCACGACGATGACGCAAACCACGATAGCAACCAATCTCCATTAAACGCTTAATGTTTTGGGAGACTTCACGGTGGAGATCACCTTCAGTGGTGAGGTTTGCATTGATATAGTCGCGAAGTTTTGATAACTCGTCTTCCGTAAGATCCTTAACGCGGGTATCAGGGTTGACACCGGTTGCGGCCAGAATCTGCTTAGAAGTGGTAAGGCCAATGCCATAAATGTAGGTCAAGCCGACTTCGATGCGCTTGTCGCGAGGAAGGTCGACACCAACGAGACGTGCCATAAAACAGTTCCCTTTCCTTTAACCTTGACGCTGCTTGTGACGGGGGTTCTCGCAAATTACAAGAACTTTGCCATGACGTCGGATGATCTTGCACTTATCGCACATTTTCTTGACCGAAGGACGTACCTTCATAATTCAATTTCCTTTCGGTAAATGTGTTTCCTTCTATCTACAACGCCCAGCCGCAGGCGATTGTTTGCATAGAGCCTATGAGGCGCCTTAAAGCAAATCCCTGACGAAAGGAGCCACTTTAAAACGATTTACTTAGGGTGAATATTCTTTTAGCGATGAGTCTAAGAGACTATTCGATATTCCTAAGCCTGACAAAACACGCACCGTATAGGCCAGGATGCGTGCACAACGAGTAGAATGCGCTTACTTGTAGCGATAGGTAATACGGCCACGATCAAGATCGTAAACCGAGAGTTCTACCTGAACTTTATCTCCAGGCAAGATCTTGATGTAGTGCATACGCATCTTGCCGGAAATGTGAGCTAGAATCTTGTGACCATTCTCCAGCTCTACCTTAAACATTGCATTAGGCAATGCTTCAAGGACAGTACCTTCAAGTTCAATAGCATCTTCTTTAGCCAAAACCGCTCCTTAAGCGCGCTAGTACTCTAGACTGCCATCTTCAAAAGATATACCCAACATCTTCTTACCATATGTATTCGTCTCACTCATGTCGCCTTAATAGGGCCGCATGAGGGCATACGTATCCACACAGCGATAGCCGTCAAGCCCAATTATTTTATGCCAATTTCCCTCAATTACACAAAACATCCATAACTTTATCTATAACGTGCAGAACTTTTTCCTGAATGGTAAATAAGTATTTCTATACATGCATAAGAGGGTAGATTGCTCTACCCTCTCGTTTATTATCGTTGTATTTTTCCTAGCTCAATGAGCTTTTCTTTACTGTGTTCTCCACACCTAAACCTTTGTTTATACCTTCATATTCATTTTCCTGCGGGTATAGACAACAGTGGCAAGCGCAGCAAGAGTAAGAACACCTA